>DATBBR010000015.1 GCA_036270875.1 Acidimicrobiales bacterium | reverse complement strand
CTCGCCCCCCGCTGGCACTTCATCGGGGCCATCCAGCGCAACAAGGTTCGGTCGCTAGCGCCGCTTGTGCACCTCTGGCACGGGGTCGCGCGCGCCAGCGAGGGCGCAGAGATCGCACGCTGGTCTCCTGGCGCGGCGGTGCTCGTCCAGGTGAACGTGAGCGGCGAGGCGACGAAGAACGGGGTGCCTCCGGACGAGGCGGCCGCGCTCGTCGTCCGCCTGCGCGAGCTCGACTTGGATGTGCGGGGGCTGATGGGCATCGCCGCCCAAGGTTCGACGGACGCGGCCCGGGGCGAGTTTCGGATGCTCGCCGACCTGGCCCGCCACCTGGAGCTCGCCGAGCTGTCTATGGGGATGAGCGAGGACCTGGAAGTGGCGGTGCAGGAGGGCGCGACCATGATCCGGGTGGGGCGGGCCCTGTTCGGTCCCCGCCCATCGCGCTCCGGGCTGCGAGAATAGGCTCAGAGGGAGCCAGAAGGAGGCGTCGATGGCTTCGTTTGTTCGACGAACGATGATCTATCTCGGCTTGGCCGATGACGAGTACGAAGACTACGACCACTACGAGGAGCCCAGGGCAGCGGCCCCGGCCCGTCGTCAATCCCGCGTGTACTCGCAAGCCGAGCCCGAGGAGTCGACTCCCGGCACGATTCGGACGCTGACGCGGGAGGAGGTGTCACCGGCTCAGGTGCCCGACGACCGGCCCACGATCGTGCGCCCGATCGCACCTGACAAGGCGCCGCGTGTCCACGTCGTCGCTCCCGCCCGGTTCTCCGACGCCCAGGAGATCGGCGATCGACTGAAGGACGACCAGCCGGTGATCGTCAACCTTCAGGTTGTCGACCGGGACCTGGCCCGTCGCATGATCGATTTCTGCAGCGGGCTCGCGTACGCGCTGAGCGGGTCGATGGAGAAGGTGGCCGACCAGGTGTTCCTGCTCACCCCGTCGGACGTCGAGGTGTCACCGGAGGAGCGTCAGCGCCTGCAGGAGCGCGGCCTGTTTCGCTCCTGACCCGTGACCGCCAAAGGCATCATCGCCTGGGTCCTCCAGGCGTACGTCATCATCATCTTCGCTCGGGTCATCCTCAGCTGGTTCCCGATCACTCCGGGCACGCCCCTCGCATCCGCGGCGAGGGTCTTGTACAGCCTCACCGAGCCGGTGCTGGGTCCGATCCGCCGGGTCCTTCCCCCGATGCGTCTGGGCGGCATGGGTCTCGACCTCTCGCCGATCATCGTGCTGATCGGGCTGCAGATCGTGTCCCGCGCTGTCCTCGCCTGACGATCCGCGACCATCCGCGCCCTGGTCAAAAGCCGTCGGTACCATGATCGTTCATGGATATTGAGGTCTCAGCGAGAACACTTCGAGAGGTTGAGTTCCGAGAGAAGCTACGGGGCTACAACCAGGACGATGTCGACGAGTTCCTCGAGCGGGCGGCGGCGGGGGTCGAGCTGCTGCACGACCGTCTCCGGCAGGCCATGGAGCGGGCCATGCGCGCCGAGCAACGCGTCTCCGACCTTCCCGACGACGACGATGCGCTCCGGCGCACGCTCGTGCTGGCCCAGCGGACAGCCGACATGGCCGTGAAGGAGTCGCAGCAACAGGCTCGAGAGACGCTCGTGAGCGCGCAGACCGAGGCGCGGGCCATGGTCGCCGAGGCGGAGGAGCGCGCCCGGCGCACCACCGAGGAGGCCGAGCGCGAGCTGCGTGAGGAGCTGGTCCGGCTCGAGAGCGCCCGCCAGCAGATGCACAAGGACATCATCCTGCTCGAGCGGCATGTCGAGGAGGAGCGGAGCCGGATGCGGGCTGCCCTCTCGAACGCCGCCGCCTGGGTGGATCACAACCTCTCGGCCATGGCGCCGCCGCCGCCGTTGAGCGAGGTGGACGTCCCCGCTCCGCCGCCACAGCCGAGTGAGCCGTCCGAGGACGGTCTCAACGGTGACGGTGGCGAGCCCGACTCGGGCGTGGCCGACGAGGGCCCCGCTGACGACGATCGCCAAGCTGACGACGATCGCCAAGCTGATGACGATCGCCCGACCATCGTGGTGGGGGCTGGCTCCCCTCCCGGTGGCGCCCCTCCGGGTGGCTCCCCTCCGGGTGGTGCCGGGCCGCAGGAGCGTCCGCCAGGGCCGGGAACCGGTGTATTCGACGCTGAGCAGTGGGAGAGCACCGACGAGGACAATCCGACCCGGATCATCCGGGTGCAGGGTGCCGCTGACGAGCACACACCGACGCGCGTTATCCGGGGCCAGGGCCCCGCAGGGGGTCGTGGGCAGGTCTAGAGCCCCTGGTTCTAGAATATGTAGGTGCGATAGACAGATGGCGTGGCCGGGCGCTGCGCCTCGGCTCCCCCCACGAAGGCTCCCTGGGATGGTGGCTCGGTGTTGCTTCTTCTGACCGTTGGCCTCTTGCTGATCGGCCTGGTCACCCTGGTGATCGGTTTCCTGAACAGCTCGCTGGCCTTGGACTACATCTCGATTGCTGCAAGCGCACTGTCCTTCGCGCTCGTGCTGCTCTTCACCCGCCTCGGACGGGCCCGGTCGGCCCGGTCGGCCGCCGCCCGCGGCTCCCAGGCGCCGGCGCCCCTGGCCCAGAGCGACACCGGCGCCATCGAGCT
Organism: Acidimicrobiales bacterium; assembly: GCA_036270875.1. NCBI lineage: Bacteria > Bacillati > Actinomycetota > Acidimicrobiia > Acidimicrobiales > Acidimicrobiales bacterium. The sequence goes on along the minus strand of DATBBR010000015.1, from coordinate 34,092 downwards.
CGACCACCGCGACTCGCTCGCTCCCGAGACGGCGACGATCCCCAGGGCGTCAAGGGGCGCGAGGGCAGCGGAGCCGACCTCCCAGGTGTTCGATGCGCCCCCGTTGGAGGAAGTCGACGAAGAGGACGAAGAGGACGAAGCGGTCTGGGAGCCCCAGGCTCCGCCGCCTCCGGTGTCGGCCCGCTCGGCCCGCTCCGCCCGCGGTCCGTCGCCCTACGAGCGTCCGTCGGCGCCCGTGGCTGACGTCCGTCCGCCGGCAGCCCCTGACCCCCGCGATCGGTACGAGGACGATCGATTCGAGGACGACGGCGACGCCAGCCGCGCCGATGTCCAGGAGTACGACGATCTGGAGTTCCCCATCGCGGACTACGACGAGCTCCGGGTGGGCGAGATCCTGCCGCTGCTGGAGGAGCTCGAGCCGGACGAGGTCGAGGTCGTCAAGGATCGCGAGATGTCGGGTCGCAAGCGGGGCGTCGTCCTCCGCAAGCTGGACGAGCTGACCGGCGCGGTCGGGGCCGCCCCTGCCGCTCGCCGCCCGGCGGCGCCGGTCCCGAACGGGACCCGCCAGCGCCAGCCGGTCGAGCGTCCTGTCGACGACGGCTACAACGACGAGCACGCGGGCTACGACGAGCACGATGGCTACGACGACGCCGAGCAGCAGTACGACGACGGGGGTCGTGACGATCGTCACGTCGACTTTCCGATCGCCGACTACGACGATCTCCGCCTGACCGAGATCCTTCCCCTGCTTCCCCAGCTGGAACCGATGGAGCTGGAGCTCGTGCGGCAACGAGAGCTTCAGGGGGAGCGGCGAGCCACCCTGCTCAACCGCATCGACGCCCTGATCGGGACGGGTGCGGCCCGGGCGCCCGCTCGCCAGAGCCGCTGACCCAGAGCCGCTGACCCAGAGCCGCTGACCCCGCCGGGGAAGGCCTCAGCGCACGGCAGCTCCTGAAAGGGCCGATCGACGGTCGGCCGCCGCCTCAGCCGATGCGGCGCAGGCCGATCCCCACCGATCGAGCCCGCCCGACCTGGTGACGGGCGCGGTAGTCGAGGCCGGAGGAGTTGGCGCTCGAATCGTCGACCGGCGCCATCTCCAGCTCGTCGGCGAGGGTCTGCTCCATCAGATAGCGGCGGTGTGACTCCACCGCGGCACGGGCCTCGTCATCGAGATCGAGCGCCAAACGAATGTGGTCAGCGACGTGGAGACCAGCATCGCGGCGCGCCATCTGCACGGCGCGTACGAGGTCTCGCGCCAGCCCGAGCCGGGCCAGGGCCGGCGTGACCTCGAGATCGACCGTCACCACCCCGTCGTTGCCGGGCAGGCTTCGACTGGCGACCTCATCGCGTGGCTTGAGCCGCACAGTGAACTCACCTGGGTGGAGCACGGTGCCGGCGACCTCAACCTCGTCGGCCGACACCCGCGACCAGTTGCCCTTTCGCGATGCCGCCAGCACCGTCTGGGTATCGGCGCCCAGCCGCGGTCCGACCACCGACGGATCGACGGCGAGGATGAGCTCCCCGGCATCGTCCACCGCCTCGGACAGGTGCACCTCGCCGACGTTGACCTCGTCGGCGATCAGGCCGACGAAGGGCTCGAGACGGCGCGCGTCGCGCGCGGCAACCGTGAGGGAGGCGAGCGGCAGCCGGGCGCGGCGGTCGTTGGCCTTGCGCACCGAATGGGCCGCCGAGGCCACTTCGCGCACCAGGTCCATGTCGGAGACGAGGCCAGGATCGGCGGGGAGGGCGTCTCGTCCCGGCCAATCGGACAGGTGGACGCTGCGCTCGCCCGTCAGGCCCCGGTAGACCGCCTCGGTGACGAGGGGGAGCAGGGGCGCGGCCACCTGGCACAGGACCTGAAGGACCGTGGCGAGTGTGTCGTAGGCGTCCCGCTTGTCGCGGTCGGACTCTGGATCGTCGCCGACCGGCTTCCAGAACCGGTCGCGGCTTCGTCGGATGTACCAGTTGGTGAAGGCGTCAAGAAAGCCGGCGATGGCTGCACAGGCGCCCGGCAGGTCGTCGGCGTCCATCCTGGTCGTGACTGTGTCCACCAGCGCTGCGGTCTTCGCCAGCGCATAGCGGTCGAGCACCCCGCTGGCGTCGGTGCGCCAATGGCCCCGGATCCCGTCGGTGTTGGCGTAAAGGGTGAGGAAGTACCAGGCGTTCCAGATGGGGTTGAGGACTTGGCGTACCGCATCCGAGAAGCCCTTGTGGTCGACCATCTGGTCCTGGCCCCGAAGCACTGACGAGGACAGCAGGAACCAGCGCATGGCATCGGCCCCGTAGGTGCTGAACACCTCGTTGGCCTCCGGGTAGTTGCTGAGGCGCTTGGACATCTTGCGGCCGTCGTTGCCCAGCACCACCCCGTGGGCGATGCAGCTCTTGAACGGGGGGCAGTCGAACAGCGCCGTCGACAGCACGTGGAGGGTATAGAACCAGCCTCTGGTCTGGCTCACGTACTCCACGATGAAGTCGGCCGGGAAGTGTGACTCGAAGCGCTCCCGATTCTCCATCGGATAGTGGAGCTGGGCGTAGGGCATCGAGCCCGACTCGAACCAGCAGTCGAGCACGTCCTCGACCCGGCGCATCGTCGACGAGCCCGTGGGGTCGTCGGGATTGGGTCGGGTGAGGGCGTCGACGGCCGGACGGTGAAGGTCGGTCGGCCGCACGCCGAAGTCATGCTCGATCTCGTCGAGGCTGCCGTAGACGTCGATCCTGGGGTACCTGGGGTCGTCGCTGGTCCACACCGGGATCGGCGCGCCCCAGAACCGGTTGCGGCTGATGGACCAGTCCCGAGCCCCCTCCAGCCATTTGCCGAAGGCGCCGTCGCGCACGTGGGTGGGCGTCCAACGGATCTGCTGGTTGAGCTCGACCATCCGGTCCCGGAAGGCCGTCACTCGCACGAACCAGGAGCGGACGGCGCGGTAGATCAGCGGTGTGTCGGTTCGCCAGCAGTGCGGGTAGCTGTGGACGTAGCGCTCCCGCGCGATCAGCGCACCGGAGGCGGCGAGATCGTCGATCACCACGTCGTTGGCGTCGAGCACCTGGAGGCCGGCGTAGGGGGGCACCTCGTGGGTGAACCGGCCCCGGTCGTCGACCGGAGTGACGACGGCGATGCCGTTGGCTTCGCAGACCCTCTGGTCGTCCTCCCCGAAGCCAGGAGCGGCGTGGACGATGCCGGTGCCCTCCTCGGTGGACACGAAGTCCCCGGCCAGGACGCGAAAGGCCCTTGGGGCGTCGGCGAAGAAATCGAACAGCGGTCGGTAGGTCCGCCCCACCAGCTCGCTCCCCTTGACCGTGCCGACCGGCACGGCATCGCCCAGCAGGCCGGCGTAGGCCTCGGCCCTCGCCGCGCCGACCACGTACCTCGCCCCGTCGAGATCGAACACGGCGTAGTCGACGTCGGGCCCGACCACGAGGGCCAGGTTGGACGGAAGTGTCCAGGGCGTCGTCGTCCACACCAGGACCCGGAGCGGTTGTCCGGGTCCGAGCGGGCCTGCGGGCTGCGATCCCTCGCCCGTCCCGGCCCCATCGGCCCCATCGGCATCGTCGGCATCGAGCTCGAAGGCGACGGTGACCGCCGGGTCCTCCCGGGGACGATAGGCGTCGTCCTGGCGGGTCTCGAAGTTCGACAGGGGCGTCTCGCACTCCCAGCAGTAGGGCAGGACGCGGTAGCCCTCGTAGATCAGGCCCTTGTCCCAAAGCTGCCTGAACGCCCACAGGACGCTCTCCATGTACGGGAGGTCCATCGTCTTGTAGTCGTCGCTGAAGTCGACCCAGCGAGCTTGGCGGGTCACGTATCGCTCCCACTCGTCGGCGGTCCGCAGGACCAGGGAGCGGCAGTGGTCGTTGAACCGTTCGATGCCCATTGCCGTGACGCCGCCACGACCGGAGACGCCGAGCTCCTTCTCGGCGACCATCTCTGCTGGGAGGCCGTGGCAGTCCCAGCCGAAGCGCCGTTCCACCCGTCGGCCCCGCATGGTCCGATAACGCGGAACGGCGTCCTTCACGAAGCCGGTCAGGAGGTGGCCGTAGTGGGGAAGCCCGTTGGCGAACGGTGGCCCGTCGTAGAAGACGTACTCGTTGGGTCCCGCCTCTCTGGCCGCCACCGAGGCCGCGAACGTCCCGTCCGCCTGCCAGAACTCGAGGATCCGCTCCTCGAGGGCGGGGAACTCGGGCTGCTGCTCGACCTGTGGGTACGGTGCCCCGTCGGGCTCGGACGCCATGGGACCACAGTAGGCGGGACCAGTCTGAGCTCCTGGCGAGTTTCCCGGCTTCTGGCGGCCTCGTGTCGCAGGCCGGAACCGATCGCCTCGGGCGGCCGTTCCGGCGAGGTCGTTGCCGAAGCCTGCCTGGTCAGGTACGATCCGACGCCCTCGGCGACTTCTCAGGACCGAGCTTCATGCCTCGAACGTCACGTTCATCCAACCCGGCCCGACAGGCGGGAACCCGAAAGGGAGCCCCCGCATCGGCTCGAGCGTCCGCCCCGGCTGCCCGGGCGAGCAAGTCCGCCGGAGCTGGCCCGGCGACCGGCAAGGGCCAGTCCACGGCGCGGAACCCACCCGCACGAGGCACCGCGGCCGGCGCGGGAGGCCGGCCCACCGGCAAGGCCGATGCCGCCGGCACCAAGTCCGGGCGGGGGCGGGGAGCTTCCGTGGCGGGCAAGGGCCAGCGGGGGGCGGGACCGGCGGCCACCACGTCCGCCACCGCCAAGCGGGGAGGCGCCCGGGTGGCGACGGGGCGCGCCGGCAGCGGCGTCCAGGCGAAGGCCGGCGCCAGCGCCCGAGTGCCGGCCAAGGCCCCAGCGAGCCGGGCGGCGGCACCAAAGCTGAGCCCCACACGAGGGGCAGAGCGGGGGGCAGCAGCGAAGACCCTTGCTCGCCGGGGGGGATCCGGGACCCCGGCCGGCGCCGCGGCCAGGGCCCCGAAGACTCGGCCCCGGAAGGTCACGGACAAGTTCCTGCTGGAGCAGCAGGGGCTCTTGCTTGCCGAGCGGGCGACCTATCTCGAACAGGCCGAGGCCCTCAAGGCCGAGGCTGACTCGCTGGCTCAGGACATGGAGCCCGGCGACGTGCAGTTCGACGAGGAGTCTGGCGAGGGGGGGACGGTCACCGTCGACCGCGAGCGGGACCTGGCCCTGTCGGCGCAGGCGAGGGCGGCCATCGAGGACATCGACCACGCCCTGGCCAAGATCGAAGCCGGCACCTACGGCCTGTGCGAGGGATGCGGCCAACCGATCCCGAGGGCCCGGCTCAAGGCGTTGCCCCAGGCCCGTATGTGCGTGACCTGCAAGAGCGGGGGGTTGTCGCGGCGCTGAGCCGGGACTGGTCTCGCCCGCGCCTTCAGCTGATCATCGCGGGGACGGCGGCAATCGTCGTCGCCGTGGACCAGCTGACCAAGTCGCTGGCAGTGCACTTCCTGAGGGACGCTCCGGTGCACCTGGTCGGTCCGGTGCGGCTCGCCCTCACCTTCAACTCGGGTGCGGCGTTCAGCCTGGCGCGCGGCCTCACGACCGAGCTGGTGATTGTCGCTGTGGCGCTGATCGCCGTCGTCGTGGTCCTGGGCCGGTCGGCCTCGACGACGGCGACGGCGATCGCGGTTGGCCTGATCCTCGGTGGTGCGGTCGGGAACCTGGTCGACCGACTGGTGCGGTCCAACGGGGGTTCCGTGATCGACTTCATCGACCTTCGGTACTGGCCCACGTTCAACGTGGCCGACGCCTGCATCGTGTGTGGTGCGATTCTCCTCATCTTCGCCGGCTACCGCAGACGAGCGCCGTGAAAGCCTCCATCCCGGCGGCGCTCGCCGGCGAGCGCGTCGACCGGGCAGTGGCGCTCCTGGGCGGCTTGACGCGAGCGGAGGTGGCCGAGCTGGTGCGGGCCGGCCGCGTCCGGCTCTCGGGCGCTCCGGTGTCGACCCGCAGCCGCCGGGTGGCCGGCGGCGAGGACCTCGAGGTGGACCTGCCGTCTCGCGGACCGCCGTCCGGAGTCGGTGCCGACCCGAGCGTGGACGTACGGGTTGTCCACGCGGACGGCGACATCGTGGTGGTCGACAAACCTTCGGGCCTCGTCGTCCATCCCGGTGCCGGCCACCCCTCGGGCACGCTCGTCCAGGGGCTGGTGGCCCGATTTCCGGACCTGGCCGACGCCGGCGCGGGTGATGCCGGCCGTCCGGGCATCGTCCAGCGCTTGGACAAGGGCACGTCCGGTCTCCTCGTGGTGGCGCGGACTGCCGATGCGTACCGCTCGCTGGTCGAACAGCTCAGCGGTCGGCCCCGGGCGATCGAGCGCCGCTACCTCGCCCTGGTCCTCGGTTCCGTCGACGCCGACGCGGGCGAGGTCGAGGCGCCGATGGGGCGGTCGGAGCGGGATCCCACCCGGATGGCCATCTCCCGCCGGGGTCGACCGGCGCGCACGGCGTATCGCGTCGAAACCCGGTACCGGCTCCCGGCGGAGGCGACCCTGGTCGACTGCCGGCTGGACACGGGCCGCACCCACCAGATCCGGGTGCACCTGGCCGCCATCGGGCACCCGGTGGCGGGCGACGTGCGCTACGGGGGCGCCGAGCCCAGGCTGGAATTGGAACGACCGTTCCTGCACGCCCATCGGCTGAGCTTTGACCATCCCCGCACGGGAGAGCGTCTCGGCTTCACGTCGCCCTTGCCCGCTGATCTGACGGCCGTATTGGCGACACTGTCCTAGACCGGCCTGGGCCCGAGCCCGCTGAGTCCCCCTGCCCGATCCCAGGGGGGTCAGGCGGCGAGCAGGAGGGACTCGAGCTCGGGGAACGTGGCCAGCCGGCGGAGGGCGTCGCTCTCCACCTGGCGGGCCCGGCGGACGCCGATACCCAGGCGTCGGGCCGTGTTCTCCAGTGATGCGGGTTGGCCCGTGTCGAGCCCGAACCGCAGCCAGAGGACGTCACGCTCGAGGGGGCTGAGGCTCTGGACAGCCTGTCGGAGCTGCTCGCGCCCGATGGCCGAGTCGACCTCCTCCTCGAACGGCTCTCCGGCCGGTGCGACCAGCTCGCCCAGGCTCGTCTCGGAGTCCGGTCCCACGGTCTGGTCGAGGCTGGCCACGACCCGTGCCGCCTGGCGCAGATCCGACAGCTGGCTGAGCGAGACGCTGGCCGCCTCGGCCAGCTCCTCGTCGTCAGGCTCCCGTCCCAGCTCCACGGCCAGCTCCCGACGGGCGGTGTCGACGCGGCGAGCGCGCTCGGCGGCGTCCATCGGCAGGCGGATGGACTGCCCGGTGTTGTGGACCGCCCGCTGAAGGGCCTGACGGATCCACCATGTGGCGTAGGTGGAGAACCGGAAGCCCCGACGCCAATCGAACTTGTCGACGGCCCGCATGAGGCCGAAGGTGCCCTCCTGGACGAGATCGCCCAGGTCCACGCCCCGGTCCTGGTACAGGCGAGCCCAGTGCACGACCAGACGCAAGTTGGCCGTGATCATCCGCTGCCTGGCCTCGTCATCGCCGGCCTCGATGCGCTGGGCCAGCTCCACCTGCTGATCGGCCGTGAGCAGGGGATATCGGGCCAGGTCGTCGAGAAAGAGCCCGACGGCATCTCCCAAGGGCGCGGATGACCTCCGCGTCGCATCCTTGGTGGCGGTATCCCGTGCGGTAGCGATGATCTTCACTCCTCTCAAAATTCTTACCTGTAGACCTAAACGCCCCAAGTGCCCTGGCCATTCCGGCCCGAGACAGAAGCCCCCTGCCTACGCCCACGAGGTTGCGTCTTCGAGCTGATCGCCGAACCGACCCGCCGCCCCGGCCGCCCATATGGCCCCTCGGGACCGCTTGCTCAGTCTTACCCATTGCGGTTGGATCGCGCTCGTGGTTTCTGGTCCAGATTCTCGGACCGACAGCGGTGAGTCCGGATCGGGCACGCCGCGTCGAGCCCGTCCGGCCCCGAAGGCCGGCCGGGGAGCCCGGCCCGAGGGTAAGGCCGGCCCGGGAGGCCGGCGCAAGGGGGCCGGAGGCCCCACCACGCTTGCCGTCGACATCGGGGGCACGGGCATCAAGGCCTCGGTGCTCGACCCCGAGGGCGCCATGCTGGTCGACCGGGTAAGGGTGAAGACTCCCCATCCCTGTCCACCAGACGTGCTCGTCGAGGCCGTGCTCGGGCTGGCCGAGGGGCTCCCGCCCTTCGACCGGGTGTCGGTGGGCTTTCCCGGCATGGTGCGGCGAGGCATTGTCATCACCGCGCCCAACCTGTCGACCAGCGGTGGCCTCGGCACCCCCGTGCTCGAGCAGTTGGTGGAGGCCTGGAAGGGATTCGATCTGGCCGCGGTCCTCGAGCAGCGGACGGGCAAACCCACCCGGATCGTCAACGACGCCGATCTCCAGGGCCTGGGAGTGGTGAACGGAGAGGGCCTCGAGTGCGTGATCACCCTGGGCACGGGGATGGGCAGCAGCTTCTTCCTCGACGGCGAGCTGGCCCCACACCTCGAGCTGGCCCACCACCCCTTCCGCAAGGGCGAGACCTACGAGCAGCAGGTGGGGGAGGCGGCCCGCCTTCGGATCGGCAACAAGCGGTGGAGCCGGCGGGTGGCGGTGGCGGTCGAGACCCTCGACGCGCTCATGCTGTACGACCGGCTCTATGTCGGCGGGGGCAACGCCAAGCACCTCAAGGTCGACCTGGGGGAGAAGGCCACCCTGGTCGGCAACACCGGCGCGATCCTCGGCGGCCTGCGCCTGTGGGACTCGCCGCGCCGGGGTGCTCAGGGACGCTCGGCGACGCCGCGGCGGTAGCCCTGCTGGTTCACTGGCGGTAGTGCTCGACGGTGTCGGTGTCGCGCTCCTTGGCCTCGTCGGGGTCGAGGCCCGCGTGCCGTCGAGCCCGCCGCTGGCGCAGCAGGTCCCAGCACTGGTCCAGGCTGACCTCGAGGCTGGCGAGACGGCGCTCCTGGGCCTCGTCGAGACCGTCGGCCCCGGCCGTCTCGAGCAGGGTGTGCTCCTCGCCGACCAGGCCGCCGATGTGCTCGAGGATCTCGTTGTCGTCCACGAGCCCCCGGTCTACTCCACCAGCTCCACCGGTGTCACTGAGATCTCGACCACCCGGTCGTCGCGGAGTGTGCGTAGGACCACGGCGCGGCCGATGGCATCGCCGATCATGAGCTTCTGCAGGTCGCCGGCCGACTCCACGTCGTTGTCGTCGATGCTGAGGATCACGTCCTTGGGCCGTAGGCCGGCTCTGGCGGCGGGGCTCCCATCGACGACCTCGGCGACCCCGACGCCGGCATCGCGCCCGAGGACGGCGCTCTGGCGGGGCGGAAGGGCTCGAAAAGCGCCGGCGATGCCGATGTAGGCCCGCCGGAAGCGGCCTTCGCTCATGAGCGCGCCGATGATCCTCCTGGTCGTGGCGTTGACCGGCACGGCGAGGCCCAGGCCGATCCCGGCCACGGCCGTGTTGATGCCGACGACCTGACCTCGGCTGTCGGCGAGGGCGCCCCCGGAGTTCCCCGGGTTGAGGGCGGCGTCGGTCTGGATCACGTTCTCGACGATCCTCGTTGCGCTCCCCGCCCTCGTCGGCAGGGACCGCCCCAACCCGCTCACAACGCCGGCGGTCACCGAACCGGACAGACCGAGTGGGTTGCCGATCGCCACGACCAACTGGCCGACCCGTAGCCCGTCGGCGTCACCGAGGACGGCGGCGCTCAGACCGGACCCCCTGGCGCGGACGACGGCGAGGTCGGAGAGCCGGTCCGTTCCGACGACCTCGAGCTCGAGCTCCCGGCCGTCGTTGAAGCTGGCGGTGCCGTTGCGGCTCCCGGCGACCACGTGGGCCGAGGTCAGCATGAAGCCGTCCGGGGTGATGGCGACACCGGTGCCCGCCCCCTCGGTTGCCTCACGGCCGCCGCGTCGCGCGGACCGCCCGACGCGGAGGCTGGCCACCGAGGGCAGCAGCTTGGCCGCCACCGACGTGACGACGCCCGAGTAGGCGTCCAGGGCGTGCTCGCCGAGGGCGTCAGGCTGGTTGTCGAGCAGGTCGCCAGATGGGATATGAGGTTCGGTCATCCGCGCTCCTCTCAGAGGGTCTCAGATCGTCCAGAGGTCTCAGATCGTGGTGGGCCCCTCGCCCCGGACCCGATGCACGTGCACCAGGGCGTCGCGGAGGTCGGTCAGCCAGTCCGTCTCGTGTCGCCCCACCAGGCGGACGCACCAGGCCAGGGCGTCGCTGCGGCTACGGGCCACACCCGCCGCCACCAGGATGTCGAGTACCGCCCGCTCGCCCATGCGGAGCCTGGTCATCACCGGGACGCTCATGGTCGTGAAGAGCTCGTAGGACTCGCCGCAGCGCGCCCCCCACGAGACCTTGCGACCAAAGGTGTGCTCGGCCTCCTGGGCCGTACGCATCCTGGCGTCGCGCGTCTCCTCCCGGAACCCCCGGATCTGGGCGACCCTGGTCGCCGCCCTGGCCGCCTCGGTCGCGCCGCGTTCGGGGGGAGGCTCATCCAGGACCCCGACGATCAGGATCTCGTCATCGTCCACGTTGACCTCGGGTGCGGTGGCGAACCAACCCCGGGGGACGTGCTGGACGACCCAGCGTTGGATGCGCTCGGACTCTGCTTTCGGTGCCATGCTCTTACAAGATTACACCGTAGCGGGCGGTCGGCCAGCGATCAGTGGAGTGTCGTCGGCAGGGCTCCGCCCGACCCCACCCGGCCGCACCCAGCGCGCCTGGCCGGCTGGGATATTCGGCGGTCCTAACGGAGCGAGCGGATACCCTTTGGTGGTGGGCGGTCAACGGCGCCTGGCCTTGGGGACCGGCCCGTCGGGGCGTCGCTGCTGGCAGGTTCCCTGATGTCGGTCGAACAGGAGCGCCGCCGGGCGCGGGGCGTATGGCCGACCATGCGGCGCCATCGACCCGGATCTCCGCCGGGGTCGTCGCCGGACGAGGGTGGGCCGCCAGGCCGACGGCGGGGCTGGGTGAAGTGGGTCCGCAGGGCGCTGGCCGTCGCCGTTCTGATCGCTGCCGTCGTGGCTGCGAGCACCCAGACAAAGCGACTCGAGCAGGGTGCCGACCTGCTGGCGCACATTCGCTGGGGCTGGCTGGTCGTCGCCATAGTCTTCGAGCTGGCTTCGCTCGTCGTCTTCGCCAGGCTCCAGCGCTGGCTGTTGCACGCCGGCGGCGTGCGCCTGGGCTTTGGTGCCCTGTTCGAGATCACGCTGGCCGGCAACGCATTGGCGGTCACGCTGCCTGGCGGCGCGGCGTGGGCCGCGGTCTTCGCGTACGAGCAGCTCCGGCGCCGCGGTGCCGACCGGGTCCTGGCCGAGTGGGTGATTCTCGTCGCCGGCGCCCTGTCGAGCTTCGCCCTCTTCTGCATCCTCGCCACCGGCATCTGGGTGGCCGGCAGCCAGGGCCCGGTCGCCAGCCTGCGGTGGTTGGCCGCGGCGCTGGCGGCCATACCCGTGGTGGCCGCGGCGGTCGGCATCGTCGTCCACTACTCCCCCAGGGCCCGAGCGCGGGGCTTGACGCTTCTGGCGTCGATAGAGCGGCTCGTTCCGCGCGGCAATCGCGCTGCCGACCTGCTTCGGCTGTTCTGGTCACGCGTCAGGCGGGTGCGCCCGGGGCTGACCGGGTGGATGGTCGCGTTCGCCCTGGCCATGGCCAACTGGCTCTGCAACTGCGCCACCCTCATTGCGTGCACGCTGGCCCTCGGTGCGCACGTGCACTGGCGGGGCGTGCTCGTCGCGTACGCCCTGGCCCAGATCTCCGCCAGCCTGCCGATCACACCGGGCGGGATCGGGGTGGTCGAGGGCAGCCTGACCTTCGCCCTCATCGCCTACGGGCAGAGCGCCAGTGAGGCCGTGGCCATCGTGCTGCTCTACCGCATCGTCAGCTTCTGGGGTGTCGTGCCCCTGGGCTGGATCTCGTGGGCCTACCTGGCCCTCCAGCAGCGTCGGGGCCGGCGCCACGGCAAGCACCATCCGTGGGCCGTCCACAGTCGCCAGCGCCAGCGCCCTGACCGCCAGACCGATAGGGGTGACGACCACGGTCGATCGACACCGCCGGCGACCCCGCCGCTCACCCCCTGGAACGCAAACTGACGATCACCCTCGTCCGCCACGGCCAGACGGAGTGGAGCCTGTCCGGGCGCCATACCGGGCGCACGGACGTTCCCCTTACCGAGACGGGTCGACGTCAGGCGATGCAGGTGGGGACCAAGCTCGCCAACCGGCGATTCGCGCTGGTGCTCACGAGCCCGGCGTCGCGCGCCGTGGACACCTGTCGACTGGCGGGAATGGGCGAGGGCGAGCGATCCGACGACCTGCTCGAGTGGGACTACGGCGCTTACGAGGGCCGAACGACCGACGACATCCGCGCCGAGCGCCCCGGCTGGCTCTTGTGGCGGGACGGCGTGCCCGACGGCGAGCAGCCCGCTGACGTCGCCCGGCGAGCCGACCGGCTGATCGCCAGGCTCCGAGGCGTCTCGGGGGACGTCATCTGCTTCTCCCACGGCCACATCCTGCGGATGCTGGCCGCCCGTTGGGTGAACCTCGGCCCGGACGGGGGCAGCCGCCTGGCTCTGGACACCGCCACGATCAGCGTCCTTGGGTACGAGCGGGAGGTCAGCGTTGTCCGATTGTGGAACGAGGCTTCCTAGCGCGGTGCCGGTCAGGTGAGCGGGGCCAGGGGCGCAGCCCACCCCCGGGACCGGGAGACCATGTCCGCGAGGGTGAACGAGTCGAGGTGGGATCGCATGTGCTTGCCCACCTCGGACCACACCCCGAGCAACACGCACTGGCCCTCGTGGTCGCAAGCGCCGTTCTGGTGGGGCGCGCCGAAATCTCCGGCCACGATCGGGCCGTCGACGGCGCTGACGATCTGGCCGAGTGTGATCTCGTCGGCCGGGCGGGCCAGCACGTAGCCCCCGCCCACTCCGCGCTTGGAACGCACCAGGCCGGCGCCCTTGAGGGCGAGCAGGATCTGCTCCAGATAGGGCTGGGGCAGGCCGGTCCGCTCGGCGAGATCGCGCACCGACGTCGGTCCGTCCTGGCCAGTGTGCAGCGCGAGGGACAGCAGCGCCCGGCTGGCGTAGTCACCCCTTGTCGACACCTTCACGTGTTCCATGGTAGGGCCCCTGGGCGTAAGGTCGCTGTAGTGGAGGCCGAGCCGACTTCGAGGGCGATGGGGCGGGAGGACCGGCCCCTCGCCAGCGGTTCGCTGCAGCCAGCACTGTCGGCTCCGACCCCCGTGCTTCCGACCTACGGAGGGGCCTGCCTCTCCGGCCTGGCATGCGCCCTCCTGGATCGTCGCCGTCACGAGGCTCCCCCGTGGATCCCCGAGCCGGTGCGGACGGCGAACCAGGTGGTCCTGCTGGTGCTCGACGGGTTCGGCTGGGAGCAGTTCCTCGCCAGACCCCATCTCGCCCCGACGATGACCTCCTTGACCGGAGGGCCCATCACGTCGGTCGTGCCGACCACGACGGCGACAGCGCTCACGTCGATCACGACGGGCCTGACCCCGGCGGAGCACGGTGTCGTCGGCTACCGGGTACACGTGGGCGAGGGCGAGGTGATGAACGTCCTGCGCTGGAGGACCGAGGCTGGCGACGCCCGGACCAAGGTTCGCCCGCCCGTCTTCCAGCCCGCACCGGCCTTCGCCGGCAGGCGGGTGCCGGCGGTGACGCGGGCGGAGTTCGTCAGCACCGGCTTCACCGCCGCCCATCTCGCAGGCTCTCCGATCCGAGGCTGGCGCATGCCTTCCACCTTGCCGGTCGAGGTGGCTCGACTGTTGGCTGACGGCGAGCCCCTCGTGTACGCCTACTACGACGGGATCGACAAGGTCGCCCACGAGTGGGGGCTCCACGCCCACTACGAGGCGGAGGTCGCGGCCGCCGACCATCTCGTGGCCGAGGTCTTGGCTGTCCTGCCGGCCGGTGCGGCCCTGCTGGTCACCTCCGACCACGGTCAGGTGGACGTCGGCGACAAGACGATCACCTTGTCGCCCGAGATCATGGGCGGGGTGACGCTGCTCTCGGGCGAGGGCCGGTTCCGCTGGCTGCACGCCCGGCCCGGGACGGTTGATCGTCTGGCCGAGCAGGCGACGGCGGAGTACGGCCACGTGGCCTGGGTGCGCACCCGGCACCAGGTGCTGGCCGAAGGGTGGCTGGGGGGAATGCCGGTCCCCGAGGTCGAGCAGCGCCTCGGCGACGTCGCCCTGGTCGCGCGTGCTCCCGTGGCCTTCCTGGACCCCGCCGACACGGGTGAGGTCCGCCTGGTGAGTCGGCACGGCTCGCTGACATCGGCCGAGATGTTGGTGCCACTGCTGGCGCGCCAGGCCTGATCCGAGCTAAGGATCGTTCATGGCTCCCGACACACCCGACCGTCCGCCGAACGTCGTCATCGTGCCCGGCCCCGACGGCGGCAGCGCGGCCACCCCCGAGTCTCAGGCCGGAGCCGGCGGCGCCGTCGAGCCGACCGAGACCGTCGCCCAGCCGGCCAAGGTCATGCGCATCGGCTCGATGACCCGCCAGCTGCTCGACGAGGTCCGCCAGGCCCCCTTGGACGAGAAGAGCCGGACACGTCTGCGGGAGATCTACGAGACCTCGATCCGCGAGCTGTCCGACGGGCTCTCGCCCGACCTGGCCGCCGAGCTGGACCGGATCTCGCTTCCGTTGGAGGCCACCACGCCGAGCGAAGCCGAGCTTCGGATCGCCCAGGCCCAGCTGGTCGGCTGGCTGGAAGGACTGTTCCAGGGCATCCAGGCGACCCTGTTCGCCCAGCAGATGAACGCCCGCTCGCAGCTGGAGGACATGCGCCGGCGCCAGCTGCCCGCCGGCGAGGAGCCCGCGGGCTCTCGCCCTGGCACCTACCTCTGACGCCACCTCGTGCGGGGCGGCGAAGCCGCCTGGAAAAGCGGTAGGGTGAATGACAGCGATGTAACTCTTGTCCACAGGGCTGTGGACGACGGGGCCCGAGTCGAGGAGGCGCACGTGGCGGGCGGAGCTGGAAGGGACTCGTTCGCCCACCTTCACGTGCACACCGAGTTCTCCATGCTCGACGGGGCTGCCCGGGTGAAGGACCTGGTGGCGGCGGCGGCGGCCGACGGGCAGCCGGCCCTGGCCATCACCGACCACGGCAACATGTACGGCGTCCTCGACTTCTACAAGGAGTGCCAGTCCCAGGGGATCGTCCCCATCGTTGGCATCGAGGCCTACATGGCGGCCACCAGCCGCCACGAGCGACCGGTGCGGCGGGGCCGGGTGGACGACACCGGCGGCGACGTGGAGGGAGGGGAGAAGCTCTACTACCACCTCACGCTCCTCGCCGAGTCCACCCTGGGCTACCGCAACCTCATGCAGCTCTCGAGCGCCGCCTACCTCGAGGGCTACTACTACCAACCCCGTCTCGACTGGGAGCTGCTCGAGCGCCACCACGACGGCGTCATCGCCACCACCGGATGCCTCGGCGGTGTCGTCCTCCAGACCCTGCAACGGGGCGACCTCGCCGGCGCCACGGCGCTGACCGGGCGACTCCAGGACATCTTCGGGCGCGAGCATCTCTTCGTCGAGCTCCAGGACCACGGGTTGGAGCTGCAGCGCAAGACCAACGCCAGCCTCATCGACATCGCCCGCCATGTGGGGGCACCGCTGCTCGCCACCAACGACAGCCACTACACCCACCGCGACGACGCCATGGCCCACGATGCGCTCCTCTGCGTCCAGACCGGGGCGATGCGCGACGACCCCAAGCGGTTCCGGTTCGAGGGCGAGGAGCACTACCTGAAGTCGGCGGCGGAGATGCGGACGCTGTTCCGCGACTGGCCCGAGGCCTGCGACAACACGCTCTGGATCGCCGAGCGGGCTGCGATCGACATCGAGTTCGGCAAGCCCAAGCTGCCCGAGTTCCCCGTGCCCGAGGAGTTCTCCGCCGGCGGCGGCGAGGCCGCTACCGCCGCTTACCTGCGTCACCTGAGCATGAGCGGCGCCGAGGAACGCTACGGGCGGCCGATCCCGACAGCGGTGATCGAGCGGCTCGACTTCGAGCTCGGCGTCATCGCCGACATGGGGTTCTCGGCTTACTTCCTCGTCGTGTGGGATCTCATCCGCCACGCCCGCTCTTCGGGCATCCGCGTCGGGCCCGGCCGTGGCTCGGCCGCCGGCTGCTGCGTCGCCTACTGCCTGCGCATCGTCGATCTCGATCCCATCCATCACGACCTGCTGTTCGAGCGCTTCCTCAATCCCGGCCGCCGGGAGATGCCCGACATCGACATGGACTTCGACGAGCGGGCTCGGGGGGAGATGATCCGCTACGCCGCCGAGCGCTATGGGTGGGACCACGTCGCCCAGATCGTGACCTTCTCGACCATCAAGGCTCGGGCCGCGGTTCGGGATGCCGCTCGGGTGCTCGGCTATCCCTACGCCGTTGGGGACCGCATTGCCAAGGCCATGCCCCCGCTCGTCATGGGTCGGGACACCCCGCTGGGCGCCTGCCTCGAGCCTCGGGACGGGCACGACGACGGGTACAAGATGGCGACTGGGCTCCGGGAGATGTACCAGAGCGATCCCGACGCCCGTCAGGTGATCGACGTGGCCAAGGGACTGGAGGGGCTGCGCCAGCAGGCGGGCATCCACGCGGCCGCCGTGGTCATCACTCGCGAGCCGCTGACTGAGCACCTCCCGATCCAGCGCAAGCCGGATCCCTCCACTCCTGCCCAGGACGCACCGATCGTCACCCAGTACGAGATGCACGGTGTCGAGGAGCTGGGCCTGCTCAAGATGGACTTCCTCGGTCTGCGCAACCTGAGCGTGATCGAGCGGGCGCTCGATCTGGTCGAGCGCTCCCAGGGCCACCGCCCCGACGTCGATGCGCTCCCTCCCGACGACGAGGCGACCTTCGCGATGCTCAAGCAGGGACGGTCGGTCGGGGTCTTTCAGCTGGAGGGCGCGCCGATGCGGGCGCTCATGCGCTCCCTCGCTCCCAGCCGGTTCGAGGACGTCGCCGCCCTCGTGGCCCTCTACCGGCCGGGGCCGATGGCGGCCAACATGCACAACGACTACGCCGACCGCAAGTGCGGCCGCAAGCCCATCACCTACCTGCACCCCGATCTCGAGGACATCCTGGCGGACACCTACGGGCTGATGATCTACCAGGAGTCCATGATGCGCGTGGCCCAGCGCTTCGCGGGCTACAGCCTGGCCGAGGCCGATCGCCTCCGAAAGGCCTGCGGCAAGAAGATCCGGTCCCTCATCGCCGCTGAGCGGGAACAGTTCGTGGCCGGCTGCGAGCGCACTGGTTACGGCTCCGCCCTCGGCACGGCGCTCTTCGATCTCATCGAGCCGTTCGCCGACTACGCCTTCAACAAGAGCCACTCCTATGGGTACGGCCTCGTCGCTTACCAGACGGCATGGCTCAAGGCCAACTACCCGGTCGAGTACATGGCCGCCCTGTTGACCAGCGTCAAGGACGACAAGGACCGTACGGCGGTCTACCTCGGCGATTGCCGAGCCCACCGCATCCAGGTGCTCGTCCCCGATGTCAACGTGTCGGCGTCGGACTTCACCGCGCAGCCAGGGTCCGAGGATGGCCCGGGGGCCATCCCCTTCGGGCTCTCGGCCATCCGCAACGTCGGCGAGGGGCTCGTTGCCCAGGTCGTGGCCGAGCGGGACCGGGGCGGTCCGTACCGGGACTTCTACGACTTCTGCGACCGGGTGGACCCGACAGTGCTCAACAAGAGGACCGTCGAGTCCCTCATCAAGGCGGGGGCGTTCGACTCGCTCGGCCATCCGCGCAAGGGCTTGTGTCTCGTGTTCGAGCAGGTGGTCGACCGCACCCTGGCCCGCCGCCGTGAGGCCGAGCTCGGCATCATGAGCTTGTTCGCCTCGATGGGCGACACGGGGGCCGGTAACGGCTCGGCGACAGACGGCGGGACGGGCGGGCCGACGGTGGGTTTCGACGACTCCAGGGTTCCCATCCCCGAGGTCGAGTTCGACAAGGCCCAGCGGCTGTCGTTCGAGAAGGAGATGCTCGGCCTCTACGTGAGCGACCACCCGCTCATGGGCGTGGAGGCGGCGCTGGCCAAGCACACCGACTGCACGATCGGTGAGCTGCGAGAGGTCGCCCCGGGGGGAGGGAACGCCTATCGGGACGCCGAGGTTCGGGTGGTCGGGGGTGTCGTCACCAACCTGGTGCGCAAGTACACCAAGAGCGGCGACCAGATGGCCACCTTCGTTCTCGAGGACCTGGAGGCCACGATCGAGACCTTCGTGTTCCCGGGCGCCATGCGGCAGTTCGGCGCCCTCCTCGAGGAAGACGTGGCGGTGTGTGTCAAGGGGCGGATCGACACGCGCGACGACCAGCCCAAGCTGGTGTGCATGGGTCTCACCCGGCCGCAACTGGTCGCCGACGACGGGCCCCCGCTGCGGATCTGTCTGCCGCTGCCCAGCCTCACCGACTCGCTGCTGGCGGGCCTCAAGCAGTTGTTGGTCGACCACCCGGGTCCGTCGCCGGTGTTCTTGCACGTGGGGGAGAAGGTGATCCGCCTTCCGGACGAGCTCAACGTCGACGCTCGATCCGGCGTGGTCGCCGAGGTGCGGGTCCTGCTCGGCCCCAACGCCGTAGTCAGCTGAGCACGATGCCCGCGTGCCGGGGCGGCCCGGGAGCGGGGTGTGGGCCGGCCACCGGCGGGCCCCGCATGGGACAGATCCAGGCGCCATCCCGTAATCTGGAGGAGAACTAGGCAAGCACCAGGTCGAATGGGAGTTCTCAAGAGGTCATGTCCATCGAGGTCGACACCAAGGACTGCACCGCGCTGAGCGACGCCGAGTTGGCCGATATGGCCGACATCTGCACTGACGGTTCGGCGGGCTTCGACGTGGGGTTCCTCTCCAAGCAGCGCGACGAATGGGTGCTCGTCACCCAGGCCCGCGAGGGCGGCAGGCTGGCCGGGTTCTCGTTCTGCACCCTCGAGCGCATCGGCGGGACGCCCTCCCTCCTCGTCGGTCTGGCCTCGGTGAAGGCGACGTCGAAGCGGGAGCACGTCGTCCGCACCCTGATGGGCGACCAGTACCGGCGGGCCCTGCTGGCGTTTCCCGACGAGGACGTGCTGGTCGGGACCCGCATGGTCGATCCCGGCGCCTTCGACGCCTTCAAGGGCCTCGCAGATGTCGTTCCCCGTCCCGCGCATCGGCCTACCGGCGAGGAGCGGGCGTGGGGTCGCCGCCTGGCCAAGCGTTTTGGCGCCGACGGGCGCCTCGATGATCGCACCTTCGTGCTCGGTGGTACGGGATCACCGGGCGGGGTGCTCGAATATCGCAGCCTCAAGTCGGGCCCCGCCGATGTCGCCGCCTTCTTCGCGCCGTTGACGGAGAAGCGCTACGACTGCCTCGTGGCTTTCGGATGGGCCATGGCCGAGGACCTGGCCGAGGGACGGCTGGGCCGATGAGCCCACCCGACTTGTCGTAGCGCGGTCCGGGGGGGGACCGTGAAGCTCGGACTGGTGTTGGGTGCCGGCGGTACGGTCGGCCTGGCGTACCACGCCGGCGTGCTCCATGCCCTCGAGAAGGAGGGCGGGATCCGGCTGGCCTCGGCCGACCTCATCGTGGGGACCAGTGCCGGCGCGGCTATCGCGGCGTACCTTCGCAGCGGCTGGTCTTCGGCCGACTTCTGGAGCGAGGCCCTGGCCAGCGGAGCCGAGGAGCGAGACGGATGGGGGGACATCTTGGCCCCGAACTTCGCGTCACCCGTCGAGCTGGTGCAGCGCGGCGTCGGGTCGGCGTACGTGCTCGGCCGTTCGGTGCTGCGAATCCCGGTCCCGGCGGTGCCGGCCGTGCTCAGGCGGGTGTTCCCCGGCGGGTTGTTCGCCATGGCAGAGGGCCGCGACCGGCTCGAGGCCGAGCTGCCCGCGGCCTGGCCGACCGAGCCTCTGTGGCTCTGTGCCGTCGACATCGGCAGCGGCCGGCGAGTCGTGCTCGGCCGTGACCACGAGACACGCATCGACTTGCCACGCGCCGTCCAGGCCTCCTGCGCCATACCGGGGATCTTCCCCCCGGTCCGGGTCGGCGGTCACGTGCTCGTCGACGGCGGTGCCCACTCGACCACCAACCTCGACCTGGCCGCGGACGCCGGCTGCGACCTGATCATCGGCGTGGCGCCGTTGGCCTTCGACCCTACGGATGCCCCGGGGCCATTGATCCAGTTGGCCCGCAGGGTGCCGGCCCGGGCGCTGGCCCAGGAGGCCGGCGCGGCGCGTCGACGGGGCGCCCAGGTCCTGCTCCTTCGTCCGACCGGGCCCGAGGTGCGCGCCCACGGCATCAACCTGATGCGTGGCGCTGGCCTCGACCGCACGGCCCGCGACGCCTACGAGTCGACGGCGCGCAGCCTCGCCACCGACCGCTTCCGCCGGGCCCTGGCCGAGCTGGCCGCCTAGGCGCAGAGCGGCGGCGACCGCTTCCTCGGGCCGGCTGGAAGCCCGCGGCTGGCGGTTCACTGCCGGGGGAGCACCGCCACCAGCGTCTTGTAGCAGTGGCCGTTGCGCGGCGGGGCCAGGGCCACCAGCAGGTATTGGGGGCGATGGCCGAGGGCGTGGGAGAGGGCCCGGCCGCCGAGACGGGCCCGTTCGTTGCCGGCAAAAGCGGCCGACAGGCGGGCGTCGTCGACGGGCAGCTGATACTGGCTGCCATCCCAGTGGAACCGGGCCCACAAGGTGTCGTCGGGCTGGCGCTTGGTGACCACCAGGCCATCGTCCGGTGCGATGAGGGCCAGCGACGGCCGAGTCCCGTTCAGGGTCCAGTACGGGGTGGCCGCGGCGGGGAAGCCGAGCAACGGCTCACCCTTGGGCGCCACCAGGGCGCGCAGGTACCGCTTCACCCGGCCCCGACGGACCCGGCGGGCAGGTCGCGCCGGTCCCGCCATGGTGACCGCCTCGGGCTGCGACAGGTCGCTGGCGTGCACATTGTCCGCCAGCTCGACCTTGATCACGTCCAGGATGTGGCTCGGGCCGGTGTCGGTATCGGTGCTGCCGTGCGCCCGCACGAACGCGCCAGAATCGACGTCGACCGCCAGGTACTCGTCCGGGCGCTCGGCCAGGACCAGGAGCCGGAGCTCCGCCCCGGCGAGGTCGAGCCGGGGCGAGGACAGACCGGTGCGACTCACGGGCTCCATCATGCCCTCCGTTGCCGACGCGTCGAGGGATAGATCGTTACCGGGTTGTGAGCTGGGCCTCCAGGTCCACGACCGTCGACGTCGGTGTCAAGCATGCGTAGTCGCGACAGACGTAGGCCAGGCCGTCTCGTCGTTCTTCCCACAGCGGCGACCGGTACGGCTCTCCCCACGCCAGCGCGGCGCGGGGCAAGTAGCTGCGGTGCACGGCGCCGACCAGGTCGGGACGGTCACCGACGACGGCGACCTCGGTGACCCCATCGGCGACGAGATCCACGGCGCCCAGGGCGTGGGTGAAGGCGGTCGGCTGGGTGGCCATGGCCTCTCCCAGCGAGGCGAGGATGGCCTCGGCGGCCTGGGCATAGCGCACCTCACCGGTCAGGGCGGCCAGACGGGCGAGGGCGACGGCACCCACCGAGTTCGCCGACGGCGTGGCCCCGTCGAACAGCTCCTTCGAGCGGACGATGAGCCGTTCGGCGTCCTCGCCCGTCGTGAAGAGCCCGCCCTGCGCCGGGTCCCAGAACAGGGCGAGCAGGTCGTCGGCCGTGGCCCTGGCCGTCTCGATCCAGCGGGCCTGGCCGGTGAGCTCGGACAGTCGGGTGAAGGCATCGACGAGCCAGGCGTAGTCGGCCGCGACCGCCAGATGGCCGGCTCGACCCCGCCGGCCACCGTCGCTGCCGTCGCTGCTCGAGTCCCCCTGCCAGGAGCGCAGCCAGCGCCCGTCGTCTCGTCGCAGGGATCCGAGCAGGAACTCGGCGACCGAGACGGCCTCCTCCCGCCAGTCCTGCCGACCGGTCGCCCCCGCGGCCTCGGCCAGCGTCGAGCAGAACATGGCGTTCCACTCGGTGAGCACCTTGTCGTCCAGTCCGGGCCGTACCCGCCGGGCCCGATGCGCGAACAGCAGGCGTCGCGCGCGCTCGATCGCCGGAGGCCGCAGCAGATCAGCCCGCTGGGGGCGGTGCAGGATGTTCGAGCCTTCGAAGTTGCCCGCGGCGGTGACGCCGTACCAGTCGATGGCCGCCGGCGCCAGCTCGGGGCCGAGCGTGTCGGTCACCTCCTGCAGGCTCCAGACATAGAAGCGACCCTCCACGCCTTCGGAGTCGGCGTCCTCGGCGGAGTAGAGCCCGCCCTCGGGGGCGCGCAGGTCGCGCAGCACGTACTCCACGGTCTCGTCGAGCACCTGTCGCCAGTGCGGCGACCCGGTCACCTGCCAGCCGTGGAGGTAGATGCGGGCCAACCCGGCCTGGTCGTACAGCATCTTCTCGAAATGCGGCACCATCCAGCGGCCGTCGACCGAGTAGCGGGCGAACCCGCCTCCGAGGTGGTCGTAGATGCCGCCGGACGCCATGGCATCGAGGGTGGTCGTCACCATGGCGAGCGCCGTGTCCCCGCCCGAGCGGTCGTGGGCTCGGAGCGCCAGCTCGAGCATCGACGGCTGGGGGAACTTGGGAGCGGACCCGAACCCTCCCCAGCTGGGGTCGTAGGCGCTCTGGAGGGCGGCGAAGGCCCCCTGCAGGAGCTCGGCGGGAGCAGCAGGCGGTCGGCCGGTGCCGGCGCCGGCCGTAGGGATCTGCAGCCGGGCCTCGACTGCGCCCACCAGCTGCTCGGCCTGGCCGACAACCTCGTCGCGCCGGTCGCGCCACGCTGCGTCGATGGCCTGCAGCACCGTGGTGAACCCTGGCAGCCCGCCCCGGTCGTCCTTGGGGAAGTAGGTGCCCCCGTAGAACGGTCGCCGGTCGGGGGTGAGGAAGACCGTCATGGGCCACCCCCCCCGACCGGTGATGGCCTGCACGGCCTCCATGTAGACCGCGTCGACGTCCGGCCGCTCCTCGCGGTCGACCTTGATGCTGACGAAGCGGTCGTTGAGCAGGGCGGCCGTGTGCTCGTCCTCGAAGGACTCGTGCGCCATCACGTGACACCAGTGACACGAGGAGTACCCGATGGAGAGCATGACCGGTCGGTCGTCGGTGCGAGCCCGCGCGAACGCCTCCTCGCCCCACGGATACCAGTCCACCGGGTTGTCCTGATGCTGGCGCAGATAGGGGCTGGTCTCTGCGGACAGACGGTTCATGGCCTCGAGCCTATGTCGGGCTCCCCGCCGGCCAGGGGGCCGGCATCGTGGGCCGGCCTACGGTCGGCGCCCGGTGAGCCCGGCGATGACGGCGTCGATCACCGTCTCGACCAGCGCTCGCTCCAGGTCGGGATCGAACTCGGGCCCGGCGAGGATCACAGTGGCCACGCCGTGGGTCGCGGTCCAGATGGTCAGCGCCGCCAGATGTGGGTCCACGCTGCCGAGCAGACCGGCACGGGCGAGCTCGAAGACCGGTGCCGCACCGACCTGAAATTCCTCGGGCGCCATGGTGGCCATCGCCTCAGCGTCCTTGGGCTGGGCCGTGAGCTCGGGCCGCACCATGAAGATGGCCTTGAACAGCGCCGGGTTCTCCTTGGCGTAGGCCACGTAGGCCAGGCTCCGGGCCCGGATGAGGGCCAGCGGCTCGGTCTCGGGGATGGACTGGATCCGCTCGATCACCCGCCGGCCCTCCTGGTCGGCGACGCCCTGCAGGAGGTCGTGCTTGTCCTTTACGTGCGCGTAGAGCGCCGGCGCGGTGACGCCCAGGGCCCCCGCCACCCGACGCAGGGACACCGCCTCGATGCCTTCGGCGGCCAGAAGGGTGCGGGCCGCCTCGATGATCGCCTGGCGGGAGAGACGAGCACCCATGACTCCAGGGTCGCGCCATCGGCATCGTTGCGCCCTTGCGACGTCGTCAAGGCGTCACTAGAGCCAGGTGGCGGCCCGAGTAAGAGCGGCCGTGGAACGTGGTGTCTGGTCCGGGCCAGCCGTGGCAGGCTGGCCCGCGTGCGTGGATTCTTTGCCGACCTCCAGTTCCGTGGTCTCGTTCAGCAGTTGAGTGACGCCAAGCTGGCCACCATCCTCGACCGGGAGCCGCTGACGGCCTACGCCGGGTTCGATCCCAGCGCCGACAGCCTCCACGTCGGCCACCTCCTCGGGATCTTCAACCTGCGCCGCCTCCAGGAGGCCGGCCACCGGCCGATCGCCCTTGCGGGCGGGGGTACGGGGATGATCGGCGACCCGAGCGGCAAGAGCGAGGAGCGTCAGCTGCTGGGAGCCGAGACGCTGGAGGCCAACATGGCCGGCATTCGTGGCCAGCTCGGTCGGTTCCTCGACTTCACCCCGACGGCCGGCGCCAGTCAGGCGGTCCTGGTCGACAACGTCGAATGGCTGGGCCCGCTGCGGCTGCTGGAGTTCCTCCGGGACGTCGGCAAGCACTTCGGCGTTGGCCAGATGATCGCCAAGGAAACGGTGCGGGCCCGGCTGGACACGCCCGAGCAGGGCATGTCGTTCACCGAGTTCAGCTACATGCTCCTCCAGGCCTACGACTTCCTTCGGCTGTTCGACGCCTACGGGTGTCGGCTGCAGTTGGGTGGAAGCGACCAGTGGGGCAACATCACGATGGGCATCGAGCTCGTCCGGCGCGTGCGAGGCGCCGAAGCGTGGGGGCTGACCTGGCCCCTGGTCGTGCGCCCCGACGGAACGAAGTTCGGCAAGACCGTGTCCGGCAACGTCTGGCTGGACGAGCGGCGCACCAGCCCGTACCAGCTCTTCCAGTTCTTCCTGCGGACCGAGGACAGCGTGGTTGGCACCTACCTCCGCTACTTCACCTGGCTCGATCACGGGCGGATCGAGGAACTCGACGCCGCCGTGGCCACCCACCCCGAGGCCCGGGAGGCTCAGCGCACCCTGGCGCGCGAGGTGACCGCGCTGGTCCACGGCGAGATGGCAGCGGCCAACGCCGAGCGCACTGCGGCGGCGCTGTTCTCAGAGGAGATCGCCAAGCTCGACGAGGAGGTCCTCGTCGACGTGCTCGCTGATGCCCCCTCCAGCACCTGGTCGAGGGACCGTCTGGCGGACGGCGGGCTTTCGCTCGTCGAGGCCATGGTCGAGACCGGCCTTGCCCCGTCCCGCTCGGCCGCCCGCTCGACCATCGAGCAGGGGGGCGCCTACGTCAACAATCGCCGCGAGGTCGACCGAGCCCGCCAGCTGGGCCCGGAGGACCTGTTGCGGGACCGCTATCTGCTGCTGCGCCGGGGGAGACGGGACCAGCATCTCGTCCGTTTCGGGTAGCGGTCGGGGCGGCCGGCCTCAGGGGTCGCTGACCGGATCGGCCCCGAGGGCGGCGCGGATGGCGGCCGCCACCTCGGCCTCGATGGCTTCGTCGGCGTAGCGCTGGCGGGGCCACAGGAAACCGCGGAGCCCGTCCTTGAATCGTCGGGGCACCACGTGGACGTGGAGGTGAGGCACGCTCTGGCTCACCCGGTTGTTCATCAGCACCAGGGTGCCGTCGGCCTGCATCGCCCGGGCCACGGCGGCGGCGACCCGACGGGTCGCGGCGAAGAGCGGCTCGATCAGCGGGAGCGGCAGGTCGACGAGCGTCTCGAAATGGGCCCTCGGCACGACCAGCACGTGGCCCGGGAACACCGGGCGCTGATCGAGGAACGCCGACACCTGGCCTTCCTCGAGAACCAGGTCGGTGGGCACCTCGTGGGCCACGATGTCGCAGAACTTGCAGCCGGGGAGCCGGTCTCCGGGCGACGTGGTCATCGGCGGGCGAGCCTATGTGCGACGATTCGACGTGGCCGACGACTCCCCCATATCGCTGTCGGGCAGCCCGCCCGAGACCGAGCTGCCTCTGGCCCCGGCTCCTGCTCGCGAGCAGCTGCGCGCCGCGCTTCAGGTTGTGAGCGGCGAGCGGCGAGCGGCCGTGGCCAAGGTCGCCGCCGCCTTCCCCCGCTTCCTCGAGGCCTGGGCGTCACTGGGCGACCTGGCCCGGGACGACGTCGAGGCCTACGCCTACTTTCGGGTCGGCTACCACCGCGGGCTGGATGCGCTGCGGGCCGCCGGTTGGCGGGGGTCGGGCTACGTGCGCTCGTCCCACGAGCCGAACCGAGGATTCCTACGGTGCCTGGACGGGCTCGCTCGTGTCGCTGGCGCCATTGGTGAGACCGACGAGGCGGAGCGCTGTCGCCAGTTTCTCCGTCAGCTCGACCCGGGATGGCGCCAGGCCGCGCCTGACGGCTGATCTCAGTACCAGCCGGGTACCTTGGCCGTTGTGGCCCCACCGCTCGAGGCGGAAGTCACCGACCTGGCTCGGTGCATCGCCGAGCTCGGCTCTGGTGAGCGGGCCCGGGTCTACCGGCTGTCATGGTGGAGCGAGCGCATGCTCGCCTGGGCCATGGCCAACCCGTCGTTCAAGACCCAGCTGTTCCGCCTGGTCGACGTGTTCCCTGCAACGACCGGTGACGCCGACGCGCTTCGGCATCTCCATGAGTATTTCGCCGGGGCCGATGCCCCCCGGCTGCTCGATCTGGGCGTCGGCGTGGCCGAGCATCTGCCGCGCGGCGAGCGGCTGTCGGCCGCGGTCGCCCGTCGCAACATCGCCCGCATGGCCCAGCAGTTCATCGTGGGGGCCACTCCGGCCGAGGTGGCCGGCCGGCTCGAGCGCCTGTGGCGCGGGGGGACGGCCTTCACCATTGACCTGTTGGGCGAGAAGACGCTCACCGGCGCCGAGGCCGACCGGTATGCGGTGCGCGTGGATGAGGTCCTGCGGGTGTTGCTGGATGCCAGTACCGGCTGGGCGCCGGACGATCACCTGGAGCGGGACGACCTAGGACCGCTGCCTCGCGTCAGCGTCAGCATCAAGCCCACCGCCCTGGCGCCGAGGTTCGCACCGCTCACCGGCGCCGAGGCCGTTGCCCGAGCCGCCGACCGCCTGCGCCCCCTGCTCAAGCTCGCCGTCGACCGCGGTGCGTTCGTGTGGCTGGACACCGAGGACTACGACGCCAAGCAGCTCACCTTCGAGCTGTTCCGCAGCCTGCTCGAGGAGCCGGACCTGGCCCCCCTGCACGCGGGGGTTGTCGTGCAGGCCTACCTGAAGGACGCCGCCGCCGATCTCGCCGACCTCGTTGCGTGGTCGACTCGGCGCGCCGCCACGGTCCCTGGCGCCCGACCCCTCGGTGTGCGGCTGGTGAAGGGGGCGTATTGGGACGCGGAGACCGTGCGGGCCCGAGCCGAGGGCTGGCCGGTCCCGGTGTTCGAGGACAAGGCGCAGACCGACGCCAACTACGAGCGCTGCGCCCGACTGCTGCACGATCACCATGGGCAGGTGAGGGCCGCCTTCGGCTCGCACAACCTGCGGTCGCTCGCCTATGCCATCGCCTACGCGCGCCGGCTCGGCATCCCCGACTCCGGCTACGAGCTCCAGATGCTGTACGGCATGGCCGAGCCGGTGCACGCTGCCATCCGCCGTCTCGGGCTGCGCCTGCGCGTGTACGCCCCCATGGGCGAGCTGGTTCCGGGCATGTCCTACCTCGTCCGGCGTCTCCTCGAGAACACGTCGAACGAAAGCTTCGTGCGTCGTCAGTTCGCGCAGCACCGCAGTCTCGACGACCTCTTGGTCGCGCCGCAGGCGGGCGAGCTCCCTGGTCCCACGCGTCCCGCCAGTCGTCCCGCCACCGATCCGAGCCGGTCGGGCCCGTACCATCACGAGCCGGTGGCCGAGTGGCGGCGTGCCGGCGTTCGTTGGGAGTTCGCCGCGGTCGTGGAACGCACGGGGAGCTCCCTCGAGCGTGGAGGACGCGGCCTCGACGCACCGGCGGTGATCGGCGGCGAGAAGATCCACACCGGATCGACGATCGTCTCCGTCGATCCCGCGGCGCCCGACACCGTGGTGGCGACCTCGGCGTCCTGCGGGCCGGACGAAGCAGATCGGGCTGTCGAGGTGGCAACCCGGGCCTGGGAGCAGTGGAGGCGGACGCCGGCGCGCGAGCGGGCGGCGGTCCTCTTCCGTTTGGCGGAATGGATGCGCGCCCGCCGGACCGACCTGACCGCCCTCGAGATCTTCGAGGCGGGAAAGCCCTGGGCCGAGGCCGACGCCGACGTGTGCGAAGCCATCGATTTCTGCGAGTACTACGGCAGGGAGATGCTGCGCCTGGACCTCGGCGGCGCCGTCGACTCACCACCGGGGGAGACCAATCGCCTCACCTACCAGTCCCGGGGCGTGGGTGTCGTCATCGCACCGTGGAACTTCCCCCTCGCCATCCCCACTGGGATGGTGACCGCTGCCCTGGTGACCGGCAACGCCGTCATCCTGAAGCCGGCGGAACAGGCCCCCGCCGTCGCCTCCATGCTGATCGAAGGCCTGGCTGCGGCCGGCCTGCCACCAGGGGTGGTTGGCTTCCTGCCCGGGGTCGGCGAGGTGGTCGGGGCGCACCTGGTCGCCCACCCGGGGGTGAGCTTCGTCGTTTTCACCGGCTCGAAGGCGGTAGGACTGGAGGTGAACGCCGCCGCCGCCGCGCACCGTCCCGGCCAGCGCCAGGTCAAGCGGGTTGTCGCCGAGATGGGCGGCAAGAACGCCATCGTGGTCGACGCCGACGCCGATCTGGACCAGGCCATTCCCGCCGTGGTGCACTCGGCGTTCTCCTACGCCGGGCAGAAGTGCTCGGCAGCCTCGCGCCTGATCGTGCTGGAGCCCGTGTTCGACGAGGTGGTCACGAGGCTGAGCGGTGCCGCGCTCGAGCTGTCGATCGGCCATCCGCGCCACATGGCGACCGAGGTCGGGCCGCTCATCGACGCCGACGCCCACGCCCGCGTGCACACCTATACCGCGGCGGCGCACACCCAGGGCCGGGTCGTGCTGTCGCGAACGGACCTGCCCCCGTCGGGCTACTTCGCCGGTCCCGTGGTTGTCGCCGACGTCGCACCTGACGCGCCGCTGGCCACAGACGAGATCTTCGGCCCGGTGCTGGCTGTGCTGCGGGCCGCCTCCTTCGCTGACGCCGTGGCGCTGGCCAACAACACCGACTACGCGCTGACCGCCGGCGTCTTCTCCCGCTCCCCTGCGCACATTGCCTTGGCGTCGAACGAGCTGCAGGCGGGCAACGTCTACGTCAACCGGGGGATCACGGGCGCGGTGGTCGGCCGCCAGCCCTTCGGTGGCCACGGGTTGTCGGGCGTGGGCTCCAAGTCGGGCGGCCCCGACTACCTGCTGCAGTTCGTCGATCCCAGGGTGGTCACGGAGAACACGCTGCGCCGGGGCTTCGCGCCGGACGGACCGGGCGGAGCATGAAGCAGCAGAGGATGACCGCCGCGGCCGCTCTGGTCGTCGCCTCGATGCTGGTGACCGCCTGCTCGTCGGGGCCCGACGTCTCGGGCACGTTGTCGCAGCGGGTCAACGGATGGTCGCAGGGAGTGGGCCTCACGGCCTCGAGCGCCAAGATCGGCTCCGAGCTCGACCAGGTCACGAAGACCGCCCAGGCCGGTGACCTTGGCGGCCTGCAAGCGGTCAGCGTTCAGCTCCAGGACGACGCCACCATCGCTCACGCCCAGCTCCCGAGTCCCGATCAGAGCCTGACGGACCAGCTGAACACGGCGTACCAGACCGCATACCAGCTCGCCAACCACTACCTGGACAAGGGTGCTGGGTCCAACCGGGCGGCGGGTCTGGCCGCCGTCATCAGTCAGGCCGACGCCGCGCAGCGGGCCCTGCAGGCGGCACGCGCCCGGGCGACGACGTTCGCCCACTCCTGAGCGAGCGCGGCGTGGTGGTCAGACCACGCCTCGCTCCTGTCGCAATGGCCGGCCGTCATCCGGCGCTATGTTCGAGACCATGGCCGGAGCTACGAGCGGGTTGATCGGCCCCTTTCCACCGGGGGCTGATCCCGAGGAGTACGACAAGCTGCGCCGGCGTGTGCTGTGGACGATGCCCAGCGGGCTCTACGTCATCGGGAGTCGAGCCGACGGGCGCCGCAACCTCATGACCGCCAACTGGGTCACCCAGGTCGCCTTCGATCCCAAGCTGGTGGCCGTGAGCGTCGAGAAGGAGGCCCTCACCGCCACCCTGGTCGACGATGGCGGCGCGTTCAGTCTCTCGATCGTCGACCGCGACGACCGCGCCATCGTGCGCAAGTTCGTCAAGCCGGTCGAGTCTGACGAGGAGGCCGGGACGCTCAACGGCTTCGCCTTCCATGAGGCCACGACCGGTGCGCCGATTCTCGACCAGGCCCTGGCCTACCTGGACTGCGAGGTGCGCGAGCGAGTGCCGGTGGGAGACCACATCCTCTTCGTGGGCGAGGTCGTGGAGGCCCGCTTTCAGGGGGACGAGAGCTCCCTGCCGCTGCGAATGGAGGACACCCGCATGAGCTACGGCGGTTGACCGCGCTCGGCCCCTGCAGGTTCGGCCGGTGCAGCCTGCCGTACGGTAGCGTCGGACGCGATGACCCGACATCGGCTCGACAACGACGTCTGGGGCTTCGGGTCGATGCTGGACGAGGTCACCGGTGACGACACCGGTTTCGTGAAGGGCTGAGCGATCTGGCCGAACCGAGCTGGGTCGACGCTCAGCCCGCCATGGACGAGCTGGTGGCCGAGATCGAGGCCGCCTCGGTGTACGGCTTCGACACCGAGTTCCACCGCGAGCGCTCCTACTTCCCGCACCTGGCCCTGGTCCAGCTGGTCTGGCCCGGGGGAGTCGCCCTGGTCGATCCGTACCGCGTCGACCTCGCCGGGTTGCGCCGGGTGCTGGACGGACCAGGGCTCGCCGTGGCCCACGCCGCCGACCAGGATCTCGAAGTGCTCGAGCTGGCGTGCGGGACGAAGCCCCGCCGACTGTTCGACACCCAGCTGGCGGCTGGCTTCCTCGGCCTCTCGGCTCCGTCGCTGACGACATTGGTCGAGCACCTTCTCGGCCACCGGTTGGCGAAGGGGGATCGCCTCACCGACTGGACTCGACGCCCCCTCAGCGCCGAGCAACGCCACTACGCAGCGTCCGACGCCGCGCACTTGCTCGAACTGCACCGAGCGCTGGTAGTCGAGCTCGACCGCCTCGACCGGCTGAGCTGGGCCGAGGGAGAGTGCGAGATCCTTCTGTCCCGCCCCAGCCGGCGGGTCGAGCCGGACGAGGCATGGTGGCGACTGAAGGAGGCCCGCCAGCTCAGGGGCAAGTCACGAGCCGTGGCCCAGACGGTGGGCGCCTGGCGGGAGCGCCGCGCCGCGGCGACCGATCGACCTTCGCGGTTCATCCTCCCCGATCTGGCGGTGGTTGCCATCGCCCAGCGGCCGCCAACCACCACGGCCGAGGTGGCAGGTGTCCGGGGGCTCGACGGGCGCCGGGCCAAGGCGGCGGACGCGGCGGGGCTGCTCGACGCCGTGCGGGCCGGGCTGGAGCTCGGTGACGACGCCCTCCGGCAGCCACCGACCGATCAGGTCGAGCGCCGCCTGCGTCCAGTTGCGACGCTGGCCGGGGCCTGGCTGGCCCAGCGGGCGAGCGAGCTGCGGATCGACGCTCCCCTTCTTGCCACCCGGGCCGACCTGCACGCGCTGCTGCGGGGTGCTGGCGAGTCCCGTCTGGCCAGCGGGTGGCGCCGGACGCTCGTGGGCGAGCCGCTTCGCCAGCTGCTGGCGGGGGAGGGGGCGCTTGCGGTCGGCGGCCGGGGCGAGCTGGTCCTGGAGGCCCGCTCGCACCGGCCCATCGCGGTTTGAGCAGCGGGCGCCGTCAGGAAGGCGCCTCGGTCAGGACAACGGCGCCCGGTCCGTGGACGACGCCGGCGTACGGCTCCAAGTCGACCGGGCCGTCGGAGGACACCTCGACCCGCCAGGCGCCACCTTGCACGGGGACCGCAGCCTCGTGATCGGCGAAGTTGACGACAACCACACGGCGGTCGCCTGCCGCCGCTCGCTCGTAGGCAAGCACGTCAGGCGGGCTCGGGAGGGGCGACCATGACCCGGTGGACAGGGCGGGCGACCGTCGCCGGGCGGCCAGGAGGTGGCGGTAGAGGTGGAGGATGGAGGTCGGGTCGTCCTTGAGGGCGGCCACGTTCCGGAGCTCGGCCTCCGGCGGCCATGGCAACCACGGAGCTGCCCCCGGGCGTTGACCATCGAAGCGCCACCCGTGGTCGGGTGAAGAGTCCCAGGGCATCGGTGCTCGGGAGCCGTCGCGCCCTCCTGGATCGAGCTGGGCCTCAGCGGGGATGTCGGCGTTGTCGAGTCCGAGCTCCTCGCCGGCGTACATGAAGGGCGTGCCCCGCAGCGTGAGCAGCAGCACGGCGGCGGCGCGGGCGCGGCCCTCCGAGCCGCCGTAGCGCGTTCGGTGCCGTGGATTGTCGTGGTTCGACAACACCCAGGTGGGCCACGCCCCCCTGGGATCGAGCTCCTCGACCACTCGGTCGATGCGGTGGCGCCACGCCCCTGCTTCCCAGGGGGCGAAGAGCGGAGGAAAGTTGAAGGCCAGCTGGAGCTCGTCGCCTTCACCGTAGTAGCGCGCCACGGCCGCGGTGGATAGCAGGAAGACCTCACCGACCATCAGTCGCTCGCCTGGATAGGAGTCGATCAGCCGCCGCAGCTGGCGGAGGATGTCATGGGTGGCGGCGTGGTCGTTGAGCGCAGACCAGGGCATGCCGGTCCACTTGGCGTCGGCGTCCGGGAGGAGCGGGTCCTTGCCCACCGCATGTATCGCGTCGGCGCGGAAGCCGTCGACTCCCCGGTCGAGCCAGAACCGCAGCACGCCGTGCATGGCCTCGACCACCTCGGGGTTCGCCCAGTTGAGGTCCGGCTGCTGAGGCAGGAACAGGTGGAGGTACCACTGGCGGGTGCCCTCGTCCCAGGTCCACGCGGGTCCGTCGATGAAGGTGCCCCGCCAGTTGTTGGGCGGGTGGTCGGGCTGCCCGTCCCGCCAGACGTACCACTCCCGTCGCGGCGACGACCGCGCCGAGCGCGCATCGACGAACCACCTGTGCTGGTCGCTGGTGTGGTTGGGAACCCAGTCGATCAGCACCCGGATGCCGAGCTCGTGCGCCCGGGCGACCAGGTCGTCGAAGTCGGCCAACGTCCCGAACATCGGGTCCACGTCGCAGTGGTCGGCCACGTCGTAACCGAAGTCGGCCATCGGCGAGCGGAAGAAGGGGGAGAGCCAGAGCGCATCCACGCCCAGCCACGCCAGATGGTCGAGGCGGCGGCGAATGCCCTCCAGGTCACCGACACCATCACCGTTGGAATCCTGAAACGACCGCGGGTAGATCTGGTAGACGACCGCGGACTTCCACCAGGGCAGTCCGTGGAGCCGGTCGCCGAGCACAGTGGGCGACCGTAGCCCCAACCCTTCCTGACGCCCACCGTCCACGCCCCGGCGGGGGGCCTCTGTCAGCACCACGGGGACTGACGCCCAGCCCGGGGGGGTGCGAGCGATTCTGGGGAAGTAGGTTGGAGGTTCGACCAGTGTCGAGGGGGACACTCTTCGTGATCGGCCAGCATCACTCCAACCCACCGAAGCCCGGCCCGCCGACGGACCCGCCGAAGCGGCCGGCGCCACCACCACCGCCCCCTCGCTGGCGGATCTGGTTCCTCGTGGTCGGGATCCTCGCCACCGTCGGGCTGCTGTTCATACCGAGCATGGCGAGCGCCCCGCCGGTCTCCAACCTGAACTACACGACCTTCCTCAACAAGGTCAACGCCAATCAGGTGTCCACGGCCACCATCGACCCCAACGGCAAGGTCACCGGCACGTTGAAGGGGAAGGCCGGGCAGCACTACAGCTCCCAGATCCCCCTGGCCCTCGGCAACAACCAGCTCGCCTCGACTCTCCAAGCCCACGGCGTGACCATCACCGGTGTGGGCCCCAGCAGCTCGGTGCTGCCCACGATCCTCTCCTTCCTGCCGTTCGTGCTCTTCCTCGGACTGTTCCTGTTCCTGGGCCGTCGCACGGCCCGGGCGGCGGGGGGGATCATGGGCGTCGGCAGCTCGAGGGCCAAGCTCTACGACGAGGAGCGACCTTCGACCCGCTTCGGCGATGTAGCCGGCTACGAGGGGGCCAAGCAGGAGGTCAGCGAGGTCGTCGACTTCCTCGCCCACCCCGACCGCTACGCCCGGGCGGGCGCCGTCGGGCCGCGGGGTGTACTCATGGTCGGGCCTCCCGGCACG
>DATBBR010000014.1 GCA_036270875.1 Acidimicrobiales bacterium | reverse complement strand
CAACGTGCTGGCCGAGATCTTCGCTGAGGCGGGGCTGCCGCCCGGCGTGGTGAACGTCGTGCCGGCCGGCCGCGAGGTGGGCGAGCATCTGGTCACCCATCCCGA
Source organism: Acidimicrobiales bacterium (assembly GCA_036270875.1). Lineage (NCBI taxonomy): Bacteria > Bacillati > Actinomycetota > Acidimicrobiia > Acidimicrobiales > Acidimicrobiales bacterium. Next base: position 35,637 of record DATBBR010000014.1, on the reverse strand, counting down.
CGTCGACAAGATCGGCTTCACGGGCAGCACGGCGGCCGGCAAGCGCATCGCCGCCCTGTGCGGCGAGCGCCTCAAGCGGGTGACCCTCGAGCTGGGCGGCAAGTCGGCGGCAATCGTGCTGCCCGACGCCGACATCGGCGAGGTAGCCGCCGGACTGCTGCCCGCGTCGCTCATGAACAACGGCGAGGCGTGCGTGGCCCAGACGCGGATCCTGGCGCCTCGTGACCATTACCAGCAGCTCGTCGACCAGCTGTGCGAGCGCGTCGGCGCCATGGCCGTGGGCGACCCGCTCGATCCGGTGACCGAGATCGGTCCCCTCGTCACCTCCCGGCAGCGCGATCGGGTCGAGGGCTACATCGCCGCCGGGCAGGAGGAGGGAGCCAAGATCGCCCTAGGCGGCGGGCGGCCGTCGGGGCTGTCGAAGGGCTGGTACGTCGAGCCCACCGTGTTCGTCGACGTTGACAACGGCATGCGGATCGCCCAGGAGGAGATCTTCGGACCGGTCCTGGCGGTCATCCCCTATGGGGAGGTCGACGAGGCGGTGACGATCGCGAACGACTCGAACTACGGGCTTTCGGGAACCGTCTGGACCGCCGATGTCGAGCGGGGCCTGGACATCGCCCGCCGCGTTCGCACCGGCACCTACACCGTGAACGGGTTCATGCTCGAGTTCGGCGCCCCCTTCGGCGGCTACAAGGATTCGGGGATCGGTCGTGAGCTCGGCCCCGAGGGCCTCGCCGGCTATCTGGAGTACAAGTCGGTGAGCCTTCCGGCCGGCTGGACGCCGCCGGGCGGCTGATCGCTCCGGTCGGCCAATCGTGGCCGTGGGTGGTCTAGGAGGCGCGGACGGGACGGTAGGTGCAGATGTGAACCCCGGTGGCGCTGAGCGTGTGTGACGTCAGCTCGAGGACCCTGGACCCCCCGTCCTCGGGGAAGAGACGCTTGCCGCCGCCGAGCACGACCGGTTCGATCATCAGGCGGTACTCGTCGACCAGGTCGTTGCTGATGAGCATCCTCGCCAGGCTGGGGCTTCCCATGACCTGCATGTCGCCGCTGCCCTCGCGCCGCAGTCGCTGCACCGCGCTCGTGACGTCGCCGGCGGGCAACAGCGTCGAGTTGGTCCATGCGAGGTCATGCTGAGTCAGGGTCCGGGAAGCGACGTACTTGGTGATCTCGTTCATTCGATCGGCGAAGGGATCACCGGCGCGGCCCGGCCAGGCGGCTGCCATTGTCTGCCACGTGCGGCGACCGAAGAGCAGCGCCTCGGTGGACTCCATAGCTTCGCCGACTGCCGGTCCCATGGTGGCTGGATCGAAGAAGGGCATCGACCAGCCACCGTGTGCGAACCCACCATCGGTATCCTCATTCGCCCCGCCGGGGGCCTGAACGACACCGTCCAGGCTCATGAAGTCGCTGATCACGACGCGCATCGTTGTCCTCCGTGCTCTCGCAGGTCACTCACCTCCACAAGGGACGTAGCTTGCCCGTCGAAATCATCGGCGCCAATCGGTCGCTTGTCCGCCTCCGCGTCGGCGCTGAACGAGCGCCTCGACTCTGGTCGGGAAGGCGGGATTTGAACCCGCGACCTCAGCGTCCCGAACGCTGCGCGCTAACCAAGCTGCGCTACTTCCCGTTTGGCCTGCCGCCGAGCTGCGGCCGAGCCGTGCCGATCGTACCCGACGACGCCTCCATGACGACCCTGGCGACGCGATGCCGGCGCTGGATCCTCAGCTGGCGCCCCCCCCGGCCCCGACGAACGTGGGTGTCGGCTGATACGAGGCATCGTGGTAGCTGCGCCCGGCGAGCACCTCGCCGAGGGCTCGGCCCAGGCGGAGCGGGTCGAGCGGCTTGACGATCCAGCCGTCGGCCGCCGCCCGGCGGGCGAGGAACACGTCTGCCCGACGGTCCAGCAGCATCAGCACGCCGACGTGCGGCAGGCGACCCGCCGACTCCTCGAGACGAAGATCGAGACAGGTGGCCATGCCGCCCATGTTGCCGATCTGGAGGTCGACCACGACCAGGTCGGGGGGGTTTGTCCGGACGGCGGGGGCGACCGCGCTACCCTTCGTCACCTCGGTGACGACGGTGTCGCGACTGCTCACCACGGACCTGACGTCCTCTCGCACCGAGGCGGAGTCACTGGCAACCAGGATGTGCGGCACATTCGAAGGGTAATCCGCCGGCCCGCCCGGGTACCATCCCATATCGTTGCCGGTTCCACCAGGTCAGGCGGACGCCGGCAGCGGCAGCAAGGAGGACACCCCGTGCTCGACATCCAGATCGACTCTGCCGACGGCTACACCATCTGTCGGCCGGTCGGTGAGCTGGACGCCTTCACGGTCAGCCAGTTCCGCCAGTCCCTGGCCCAGCTGGCGTCCAGCGAGCGCCTGCTGATCGACATGTCGGGCGTGCCGTTCGTGGACTCGGCCGGCCTGGGTGCCCTCATCGGCGGGATCCGTCGGGCTCGCGAGCTCGGCGGCGATGTTGCCGTCAGCTGTAGCCGCCCCACGCTGACCCGCCTGCTGCGGACCACCGGCTTCGACCGCATCGTCACCGTCGCCGAGACGGTCGAGGAGGCGGCGGCCTCCCTGGTGCCGGGGCCCTCCCCCACCTGACGCGATCAGCGGGATCGAGCCGGGCGGCTCAGGCGACCGCCGGCCGGGGGTGTCCGAACAGGTGATCGGCGATCACCGCGAGCCCGTCGAGATCGTGGACGTCGTCGGCCAGGAACGGCACCCGTGCCACCGGGGCAGGGGCGACCTGGGCGGCCAGGGCGGCGTAGTGACCCTCCTCGCGCGCCGCCATGGCGCGCAGTTCGTCGCGGTTGGCGACAAGCGCCGCCAGGGCCCGCTCGTCCCCGGTGATCATTGCGAGAGGATCGGCGCCCGAAGCGTCGGATGCGGACGGTTCGCCTGACCCGGCGTCGAAGCGCGGATGCAGGCGGTTGACGACCAGCCCCTGCACGGCGATATGGGACCGGCCCAGGCGCTCGGCGAAGAACATGGCCTCGTCCACGGCGTCGCGGCGGGGCGAGGCGACGAGCACGAACGCCGTCGAGGACTGCGACAGCAGCTCCAGCACCCGCTCGGCGCGGTTGCGGAAGCCCTGTTCCATTCCCTCGAAGGCCTGGAAGAAGGCGACGGTGTCGCTCACCATCTCGGCTCCGACCACCTTCGCCACTGTCCGGAGGAAGGCCTGGGTGGCGACGCTGACGGCTCGCAGGTACGCCCTCGTGGGCATTATCAGCATGCGAAAGATCCGGTTGTCGAGAAACCGGGTGAGGCGGCGGGGCGCGCTCAGAAAGTCGAGCGCGCTTCGTGTCGGTGGCGTGTCCACCACGATGAGATCGAACCCGCCCTCCTCGTGCAGCTCGTACAGCTTCTCCATAGCCATGTACTCCTGCGTGCCGGAGAGCGCGTCGGAGAGGTTGCGGTAGAGCCGGTTGTCGAGGATGCCCTGGGCCTGCTGCGGATCGTGCGCGTAGCGGACGACGAGATCGTCGAACGTCCCCTTGGTGTCCAGCATGAGCGCCCACAGCTCGCCCGGCCAGCTCCCCCTCACCAATCCGGGGGTGTTCGTGAGCGAGCGCAGGCCGAGGGCATCGGCCAGTCGTCGGGCGGGGTCGATGGTCACGACGCAGGTCCGCCGGCCGAGACGGGCAGCCTCGACCGCGATGGCGGCAGCCGTCGTCGTCTTGCCCACGCCCCCCGACCCGCAGCAGACGATGATCGCTCGCTCGGCGACCAGGGCGGCGACGTCGCTCACGACGCCGACTCGAGCTCGGGCAGGCTCTCCAGGCCGGCGGCGAGCGTATCGGCCAGCTGGTCGATCTCGTCCAGGCCGATCTCGGTGGTGAACAGGTTCGGTAGCCGCAGCTGCGGGAGCGGAAGGGCGTCGGCGAGCCGTGTCATCTGCTCTGCCTGCACCTCCTCCCGCCTTCGGCGGAACTCCGCCGCAGCCCGCAGTGCATCCGCCTCCCCGGGCCTCAGATCGACGCCGGCGACAGCGGCGGCCTGGATCGGGTCCGCGTCCAGGTGATCCAGGTGGGGGTAGATCCCGTTGACGATCACTGGGCCCAGGCTCGTGCCGACCCGGTCCTCGAGCTTGTAGGCGGTCTCCACCGTCTCGTTGACGGGGGTCTCCTCGGCCAGGGTCACCAGCACCACCTGGCAGCGGGCCCCGTCGGACAACAGGTCGACGACGTCCGCCGCCTGGGTGCGGATCGGTCCCACCCGGGCCGAGTCCAGCAGGCCCTGGGCGCTGGTGAGGAACGTGATGGCGTGGCCGGCGGCGGGGGCATCCACCACGATGACGTCCGCCCGTCGGGACCGCTCGAGCTGCTTCACCTTGCCCAGGACCAGAATGTCCCGGATGCCGGGGACCGCCGTCGCCACCACGTCCAGCGCACCCGAGTTGACCAGCCGTTTCGACACCCGCCGCAGGCCGTGGTCGATGAGGTACTCGAGCAGGGCGTCGTCCGGGGTGAGGGTCCTGGCCCGGATCTCGCCCATCGGCCCACCGTGGGCGGCCCCGACGCCCTCGGGGCTGAGCACGACCTCGTCGTAGGTCAGCAGCTCGGGATGGCCCAGCGCCGCCGTCAGCCCGCTCTTGCCCTCCAGCTCCACGATCAGGACCGACAACCCGCTGCGGGCGGCCGTGCGGGCCAGGGCGGCGCTCACCGTCGTCTTCCCGACCCCGCCCTTGCCAGCGACGATGATGACCGAGCTCTGGGTGCAGAAGCCGGCGATATCCATGCAATTGGCACACTAGCCTTCGCCCGCCGCCGGCAAACTCCCTGGTCAGTGGCCTTTCTTCCCACAAGACCCTTGTTGACCGGGCGCGCCAGCGGTAGGGTCGATGCTCAGAGAGGGGGAGTCGTGAGCGTTCAACGAGTCGAAGAGGCGTGGCAGGTGCGGGCAGCCTGTCGGGGACCGCAGGCCTCGGTGTTCTTCCCACCCTCGCACTTCGAGCGCAAGGACGAGCGCAATGTCCGTGAGGCCCGCGCCAAGGCCATCTGCGCGACCTGCACCGTTCGGAGAGAGTGCCTGGACTACGCCATCCGCATCCGGGAGCCGCATGGGATCTGGGGCGGCCTGAACGAGGTGGAGCGCAAGGGCATGCTGGCAGGGACGGGGAGGGCCGGATAGGGCCCAGGCGGCGTCACCGCTCGCCCGGGTGTCCTCGACCCTCGTGACCTGGAGCACGCCGATAAGGATCGGCCCTCGCGCCGTGGCCCGATCCTGGGCCGCCGCCGGCCGTCTGGCCGCGGTGACGACGAGGCCGTTCACGCAGCTGCCGTGGGTGCTCTTCCCGGCGCTGGCGAGCACGCCAGCTCGTCTCGCCGACGGGCCCGAGCCCCAGACGGGCCGGCGCGGCCATCTCGACTGGGAGCACACCACCGTGTCCGGCCGTCCCGCGTACTACGGCGTCGCCGGGAGAGGGCGACCGGTGGTCTTCCTGCACGGCTGGGCGCTGGGACAACATGCCTACAAGCGGGCCCTCAAGCGGATCGTCAACCTCGGGTACCGGGTCTACGCCCCGGCCCTTCCGGGCTTCGGAGGGACCGCCGACCTGCCCCGAGAGGCGGTCTCCTTCGCCGGCTACGCCGAGTGGCTGGATGCCTGGTTGACGGTCCTGGCGGTGGACGAGCCCGTCTCGCTGGTCGGCCACTCCTTCGGCGGTGGCGTGGCGATCAAGCTGGCTCATGACCACCCCGAACGGGTCTCGTCGCTGGTGCTGGTCGACGCCATCGGGCATCCCAGCTGGCGCGTCCTCGGTGACCGGGCCCGGACGTTGTCGGAGCGCCCGCTGTGGGAGTGGGGCCTGCGCGTGCCGCTCGACCTGCTGCCCAGGCTGTCGCCCCGCCACGTTCGGTCGATTCTCGAGGACGCCCTGCCCAACGTCGTGCGCAACCCGCTGGCGCTGTGGCGCGTTGCCCTCCTTGTGCGGGCGTGCGACCTCACTCCAGAGCTGACCGAGCTCGGGCGAAGGGGCCTGCCCGCCACCGCCATCTGGGGAGCGGGCGACCGCGTCGTGCCCCGTGCTTCCTTCGACGGGTTGTGTGCGGCGCTGGGCTCGAGGGGTGCGATCGTCGAGGGCAGCCACTCGTGGCCGCTGACGGATCCCGACGCGTTCGCCGAGACCGTCGCCGCCGCCTTCGAGGTGTCCGAACGGGCGGCCGGTCGGCTCCGGCGCCCGGCCTGATCACGCCTCGGCGAAAGTGGGCATCGCGCGCTTCCCCGGCGCGCCCACGTTCGCCCCGACGCGCCGAGCACCTAGTCCAAAGTGGGCACGCGTGGACCCGCTACCCGCAGGTCACCCCGCCGCCGGGTCACCCCGCTGGCATCGAGGTGAGCCAGAAGGGGGAGCAGGAACTTTCGGGTGGTCCCCAGCCGGTCGCGGATGGCGGCCACGGTGACGCCCTCGGGGTGGGTCAGGAGAAGGCCAGCGACCTGGCGCGAGGCCTCGTCGACCGCCTCAGCGGCGAAGCAGCATCCATCCCGCTCCACCACCAGGCCCAGGCGGACCAGCTCCCGCAGCTCCACCCGCTCGATCCCGCCGTCGGGATCCGGCGGGCTGAACGGGTCGGCTCGCAGCGAGGCCAGGAACGGATGTCCGGCGAGCCGCTCGTGAGCTCCTCTGCTCGAGGCGGGGCGGGCCCAGCCGCCCTCGATCACGACGCCGTCCAGCGTGGCGGCCACGTCCCGGTGCCGCTCGTCCAGCGTCGCCAGGTCGAGGCCCAGCGGTCCGGCGCCGGTGACGGCCGACCTGACCGACCCGGCCACCTCGGCCAGGGCGGCCGAGTCGACGACCCACCGCCCGGCGATGTTGGGCGGGCGACGCTCTCCGGTCAGGCGTTCGAGGGCGTCGGCCTCGACCCATCCCCGCTCGGCCACCACCCGGGCGACCGAACGGCTCGGCGCGGCCTTCGCCGCGGGCAGCACGGGATCGACGTCGAGGATCTCCCCACCACCGACCGTCTCGGACCTCCCGCTCTCCCGCAGCACGTAGCGGTCTCCGGGAAGGAGCGGAAGCGGGACGGGCAGATGGAGCCGGACGTGGCCGTCGGTGCCCGGCGCCAGGGCCTGGGCCCCGAGGACGCGGAGGCGGACGGCGTGCTCTCCGGAGCCCACGTAGGCCTGGTATGCGCCTCGCCGGCTGACGTCGTGGTCGAGGGTGGCCAGCACCCCCAGGGCGCAGTCGAGCCTTCGGGCGAGGAACCATTGTCCCGGTCGGACCAGCGCGTCCCCGCGGTAGGGACGCTCGTGGGCCAGGCCGCTGAGGTTGACCGCCACCCGCCGCCCGGGGCCCGCCGACGTCCGGTTCTCGTTGTGGCTCTGGAGCGCCCTCACCCGGACCTTCTGTGGCCCCCGCATGTTGGGGCCGACGACGAGCAGCTCCTCGCCCACCTCGAGGGAACCGCCCGTCAAGGTGCCGGTCACGATGGTGCCCGACCCTCGGGCCGAGAACGAGCGGTCGACCCACAGGCGGGGACGGCCGTGGTCGGCGGCGGTGGGCGTGGAGACCAGGAGGCGGTCGAGGGCCTCCCGGAGGGCGTCGACTCCGAGCCCGCCCGGGGCGTCGACCGCGACGACCTCGGCATCGGCCAGGAACGTGCTGTCCACGTGGTCGGCCACATCCAATCGGGCCAGCTCGCGCCACTCGTCGTCGAGGCCGGCGACCTTCGTCAGGGCCACCAGCCCGCGGCGCACGCCCAGCAGCTCCAGGATGCGCAGGTGCTCCTCCGACTGGGGCTTCCAGCCCTCGGTGGCAGCCACGACGAACAGGCAGGCGTCTACCGCCCCCACCCCCGCCAGCATGTTCTTGATGAACCGAATGTGGCCGGGCACGTCGACGAACGCCAGCTCGGCGCCCGACGGCAGCTGTGTCCAGGCGAAGCCCAGATCGATGGTGAGCCCCCGCTCGCGTTCCTCGGCGAGGCGGTCGGGGTCGGTGCCGGTCAGCGCCTTGACGAGGGTCGACTTGCCGTGGTCGACGTGGCCGGCCGTGGCGAGGACGTGCACTAGTCCGCCCGCGGCCTGGCCGCCCCGGCGAGCGCCTTGGCCAGGACGGGGTCGTCGCCGGGGTCGACGGTGCGCAGGTCGGCCACGGTGCGATCCTCGGTGACCCGTGCGATCACAGGTGGGTCGTGGGCCCTGAGGGCGGCCGTATGGTCCCCGTCGAGGGCAACGCCCGCCGAGGGGATGTCCAGGCCGGGCAGCGATCCCCCGCCGGCGACCGACGAGCACTCGACGGGATCGCCGACGCCCAGGCTCGTCGCCCGACGGCGGAGCTCGGCCACCTCCGCCGAGGCCATGCGCCAGAAGGGAATCGCGGCCGCGTCGCGGCGTAGATAGGCCAGGAGCGTGTCCTGGAGGGCGCCGAGCACCAGGCCTCCCGGGCGCAGCGCCCGGGCCAGGGGATGGCGGGCGCAGGCGGCCACCAGGTCGGCCCGCCCGGCGATCACACCCGCCTGGGGGCCGCCGAGGAGCTTGTCTCCGGAGAACGTCACCAGGGCGGCCCCGGCCTCGAGGGTCTGGCGGGCTGCCGGCTCCCCGGCCAGCCACCGCGGGGGCCCGGCCGGCATCCACGGCGTCCGCTCGTCGAGGAGCCCCGAACCGATGTCGACGACGACCGGGGGGCCGAGCGTCACCAGCTCGGCTACCGACGCGGACTCGGTGAACCCGACGACGCGGTAGTTCGACTGGTGCACCTCCAGCACCAACGCCGGCTCGTCCGACAGGGTGACGGCGTAGTCGGACCGGCGCGTGCGATTGGTGGTACCGACCTCGACGAGGCGGGCGCCAGAGGCGGCCATCACGTCGGGAATGCGAAAGCCGCCGCCGATCTCGACCAGCTCACCCCGGCTGACCACCACCGGGCGGTCCCGGGCGAGCACGGTCAGCACCAGCAGGACCGCGGCTGCGCCGTTGTTGACGACCATCGCCGCCTCACAGCTGGCCGCTCGCGCCAGCAGCGCCGCGGTGTGGGACTGGCGCGATCCGCGCCGGCCCGTCGCCAAGTCGAGCTCGAGGTTGACGCCCCTCATCGTCGGCGACTCGGCCTTGGGACCGAGCGGCGCCCGGCCGAGGTTGGTGTGCAGCAGCACGCCGGTCGCGTTGATCACCGGGCCCAGCAGGGTGCGGGAGAGGGACTCGGCTCGGGCGGCCGCCGAGCCGGGCTCGCCGGCGGCGATCGCCTCCCGGGCGGCATCGACGAGCAGCGGATGGGGAAGACCGGTGTCGGCGAGGCTCCTGGCCAGCGAGTCCACGGAGGGAGGCCTCACCTGCCGGAGCCTACCGGGGGCCTGTTCGCGGGGCTCGCTGGTCGTGCCACCATAGGGGCCGACAAATGAGACGGCTGCTTCGTCCGCTGGCCGTGTTGGGGCTCTCCGGGGTGGTCGTGCCGTTCGCTGTGGGCGGCACGGTGCTCGCTTCGTTCCTCTATCTGCCCCTTCCCGCGGCTCTTCCCCCGACAAAGCCCGGCGCGTCCGTGGCGAGCCACCTCCTCGACGCCAGCGGCCACGAGTTCGGGCAGTTCCACGCCTTCGGCGAGAACATCCCCGTCGCCGAGCAGGACGTCCCCGCCGTGCTGGACCACGCCGTGATCGCGTCCGAGGATCGCAACTTCTACGACGAGGGCGCGCTCTCGCTCACCTCCACCATGCGGGCGGTGTTGGCCAACATCCGGGGCACGGTCCAGGGCGGGTCCACCATCACCCAGCAGTACGCCAAGAACGCCTACACCAGCGGCCAGCGCACGATCCTGCGCAAGCTCCAGGAGGCCATCCTGGCGGCACAGGTCAGCCGGCAGCTACCCAAGCACGAGATCCTCTTCCGCTACCTCTCGACCATCTACTTCGGTGAAGGGGCGTACGGGGTGGGCGCGGCGTCGCAGGCGTACTTTCGCAAACCGGTGAGCCAGTTGGACGCATCGGAGGCGGCCATGCTCGCGGGGCTGATCCCCGCCCCCAGCTACTACGACCCGCTGGTCAGCCAGGAGCTGGCCGAGCAGCGTCGCGTGACCGTCCTCGGCCTGATGCGCGACCAGCATTACCTGACGCCCGAGGACTACGCCACCGCGCTCGCCGAGCACGTCACCCCGGCAGCGCAAGCCAAGTACGGCGTGCCCGCCACCGTCTTCTACCCACCGGCGCAGCCGCAGATCGCCTATCCGTACTTCGAGGACTACGTGCGTCGCTATCTCCTGGCCAAGCTGGGACCGGGTGAGGTCTTCCATGGCGGCCTACGTGTCCAGACGACCCTCGACCCGGCCGTCCAGAGTGCGGCGGAGGCCACCGTTGCCAACAAGCTGAACGGCACCAAGCCCCCCCTCGACATGTCGCTGGTGTCGGTGGAGCCGTCCACCGGCTACGTGAAGGCGATCGTGGGCGGGCGCGACTTCGGCGCCTCGCAGGTCAACCTGGCTCTCGGCGGGTGCCCGGCCCGGCCGCCGCCAACGATCCAGGAAGAGGTGACCCCCTCCTGCTGGGATGGCGGGACAGTCGTCGGTGGCGGCGGCGGCCGCCAGGGGGGCTCGGCGTTCAAGGTCTTCACCCTCGCCACCGCCCTCTCCAAGGGGTTCCTTCCCAGCCGCACCTATCCGGCACCCACCGTGTACCAGGTGCCCAACTGCGCCGGTCCTGGCTGCACCATCCACAACGCCGAGGGGCAGGCGGGTCCACCGGCCAGCATCGCCAGCGCCACCTGGGCGTCCGTCAACACCGTCTACGCCCAGATCATCCGGGACACCGGAGTGCGCGACGTGGCCGAGATGGCCAAGCGCATGGGCATCACCAGCGCGCTCTACAACCCCGAGGAGTACGGCCTCTCGTACACCCTCGGCGTGATCGGCGTCTCGCCCCTCGACATGGCTTCGGCGTACGGCACCTTCGACAATCACGGCCTCAGGATCGAGCCGTCGCCCGTCATCAAGGTGACCGACTCGAGCGGCAAGGTGCTGCTGGACAACTCGCACCCGAACGGCGATCAGGTCGTCGGCCGGCCGGTGGCCGACAACGTGACCGACATCCTCAAGGGCGTGATCTCGCAGGGCACCGGCAACCCCAACGCTGTCCTCGGGCGGCCGGCGGCGGGCAAGACGGGCACCACCGAGAACTTCCACGACGCCTGGTTCGTGGGCTACACGCCGACGCTGTCCACCGCGGTCTGGATGGGCTACTCCGACTCCGAGACGAAGTCGCTGACCGGGATCAAGGGCGTCGGGGAGGTCTTCGGGGGCACCATCCCCGCCCAGGCCTGGCACGACTTCATGATCCAGGCGCTCCAGGGGGTGCCGGTCACCGACTTCAGTCAGCCGCCGCCGCTCATCGCGCCCCCGCCGACCCAGCCACAGGGCGTCTCGCCGGGGACGCAGCAGAGCCCGGCTCAGACCGGGCAGGGGGGGCCGTACGTCCTACAGCCACCCACCCCGCAGGCCCAGGAGCCGACGACGACCACGACGCCGTCGTCATCGTCGGCCACCACGACGACCACGGCACCGCCGTCCCACAGCACCACCACGACGACCGGGCTGCTGCCCAGGCCGTAGGTGCCGGCCTCTCTGGGCCGTGCTCATCGTCGAGGCGCCGCGCCCTGGGGCTCGTCCCGCGGGGTTCGAAGGCGGCGTCTGCAACTACCTACTGTTTCACCTTTGGTCGAAAGCAGCTGCGGGCCGCGCGCCTTATCGACCAAAGGTGAAACGCGCACACTACCGACGCCGCGCCGCGCCGCGCCTCGCCGGCGCCGGGCGGTCGAGCTCTTAGGGCTTGGCCCCCGCCGAGGGGGGCGAGCCGCCGGGGCAGCTGAGGACCTGATCACAAGCAGCTTGTATGGGCACGCCGAAGTAGATCCCGTCCGAAGTGAAGCCGAGCGGGCTGTAGGAGCGTGACGCGACACCGACGACGTCGCCCTGGCCGTTTATCAGCGGGCCTCCCTGGAAGGACGTGCCGACGGCGGCATCGCTCTGGAGCACGTTGGACGAGGCGTCGGCCACGGTGCCGGCGGTGATCGAGCCGCCGGATGCGCCCAGGCCGGAGACGGCGTAGATCCGGTCTCCGACTTTCAAGGGCGCGTCGCCGGTTGCGAAGTTCATCGTCTTCACGTTGTCCCGGTTGACCTGCAGCAGGGCCAGGTCCTTGGCCGGCTGCCAGGACGACAGCGTCGCCGGAGTGTCCGTGTCGCCCTTGCGCACGTAGATGGTGGGAGCGGGCTGGTGGGTCGCGGCCTGGACCGTGTTGTAGGAGGTGAGCATCAGGGTCTTGCCGTTGCCCGACGACACGGCGAAGGCCGACCCGACCGACGGCTGGCCGTTGGCGTCGACGGTGTGCACGAACCACACCGACGCCTGCGTCTGCTTCAGCAGGTTGGCGACCGCGGCGCCCTGGGCCTGCACGCTCTGAATGGGGCCCAGCGAGCGCTGGATCGCCGCCTGGGCGTTGGCCTGATCGGCCTGGATGGTGCCCTCGGCGGTCTTGAAGCGCTGGTCGAACCCGTTGACGAAGGAGCCCACCCGCTGCTCAGTCTGGTTGAGGCGGTACTGGTAGTAGGCGTAGAGGATGGTGCCGCTCAGGGCGGCGCCCACCGAGGCGGCGACGATCAGCGAGACCATGCCCCGCACGGTCTTGGGCAGAAGCCGTTCCCGCCAGGTGAGCGGTGTGGTCGGTCCGCCCGGCCCGCCCGGAGTGGTCGGCGCCGCAGCCAACGCCTCCCCGGCCGCAGCTCCGGCTGCCGCGCCACCGGCAGAGCTGCGTCCCGTGCTGCCGGCCGGACCACGTCCGACGCCGGCGCCCCGGCCGCGCATCTTGTCGGCCTCGCTGCCTCCTTTGACCGCTTTGGTGGCATTAGCCGCACCGACCTCATCGGCCCCGTTGGTCGCTTCGCGGTCGCCTCGCCGCTCACGGGGCTGACCCGAGGACGGACTGCGCTGGCCCGATCGGACGCGGCGGATGTCGTCCCCCAGCTTCCCTGCGCCCGGCCCGGCATCATCCGGGCCGAACTTGCTGCTCCCCATCGAACACGAGGGTAGCTTGCCCCTGGCGTGGCGATGAACGCTGGTTGGCCTGACGGCCGATTCGGTAGGTGATTCTCGGCCCGCGTCGAACTAGAACTGGGTCATGCCCGACCGAGACACCGGAAGCCGGCGGCCGGTTTCGCTCGCCAAGGCCGCCGAATACCTTGACCTCCCGGCCGAGTCGGTCGAGGCGTTGGTCGAGACTGGATATTTGGCCGCGCTCGGCAACGGGGCCAGCGGGCCGGAGTTCGCCCTGGTCGACCTCAAGGCGTTCCTGGCCCGTAACGCCGAGAACGGATCGGGCAACATCCTCGACGCCGCGCTCGACAGCGTCGACCCACAGACGCTGCTCGATGCGCTCGACGGGCGCTCCGAGGAGATGGCCAGGAGGGCATTCGAGATCTTCTCGACCGTGTTCCCCGAGTCTCGCGGGTGGTCGCTCTCCGAGCAGGCGCGCTTCATCGATCAGGCCCGGGCTCGCTTCGAGGCGATCCTCGCCGTCACCGGCCAGGGGGCCGAGGTCGACGAGGCGCTCGTCGGCGACCTGCAGGAGGTCGGAGCGAGCGCCGCCTGGGCGGGCTCACCCCTTCCGCAGCTGCTCGTCGTGCTGCGAATCTCGCGCGACCTCGTCGTCCAGACCGCGGTGGAGCTGGCCGAGGAGCGGGGCCGTCATTGGGGGCTGGCACTGTCGCTGCTGCTGACCCGGGTCCTGCCCGCCATGGACCGGCTGACCGATGCCCTGGCCCAGGGTTACTGGGCCGCCGTGGTCGAGGAGCAGAAGGAGAGCCGGGCCCGCTACGAGAACGTCGTCGAGCAGTCCTTCAGCGGCATCTGGGAAGTCGATCTCGTGGGTCGGATCCAGTACGCCAACCCGGCCCTGGGGATGATCCTCGGTCGCCCGACCGAGGGGTTGGTGGGCACAGCGCTCACCGACATCGTCGTTCCTTTGGACCCGACCTCGAAGCTCGACGCCCTCATCACCGAGCCCGTCGAAGGCGCGGAGGTGCTCGAGCTCACGATCGTGCGGGCCGATCGCGTCCGACGGGTCCTCGAGGTCCGCACCATGCCCCGTTATCACGACGCCGAGCTCGTGGGCTTCCAGGGCGTGGTGAGGGACACCACGACGGCACACGACCTGGAGTCGGAGAAGAACGAGTTCCTCGCCCTCGTCACCCACGACCTGCGGACCCCGCTCAGCACGATCCTCGGCCTGGGCTCCACCCTCGAGGCCCACGGTCGCGAGCTCGGGCCCGATCACATCCAGCGCACCGGCGAGTCCATCCGCCGCCAGGCCGAGCGCATCGCCCGCCTTGCCGACGACCTCTACGACGTGAGCCGGCTCGAGGCCAGCTCGCTGCTCCTCGCCCCGCGACCAGTCGACCTGGCCCGGGTGGTCGACGTGGCCCTGCACTCGGTGGACATGCTGTCGACCGACCCCCGCCCCTCCGTCGAGGTGCAGGTGCCGACGGGCACCGCCGTGCTGGCCGACCCGCGGCGACTGGAGCAGGTCATGGCCAACCTGGTGGAGAACGCCCTCGTCCACGGGGCCCCGCCGGTCACGGTCGAGCTCCGGCGCGCCGACGGCGCCGAGGTCGAGCTGGCGGTGGTGGACCGCGGCGCCGGGGTGGCTCCGGTGATGGTGCCCAGGCTGTTCAACCGGCTCCAGATCCTCGCCCTGCGGGATCGGGCCCGGGGGACCGGCCTCGGTCTGTCGCTGGTGCGGGGCCTGGTCGAGGCCATGGGCGGCCGGGTCTGGTACGAGCCGGCGGCTGAGGGTGGCGCCGCCTTCGCCCTCACCCTCCCGGTGCCGCAGAACGCCACATCGCTCGACAGCTGATCGACGGCTCGGGCGGCCCCGCCGGGGCGCCGAGTCTCAGCGGCGCGGTCAGCCGTCGAGGGCGGTCTCGACCCTGTCGAGCATCCGGGCGGTACAGCCCGACATCTCGACGAGCGGTAGGACCTCGTCGACCAGGCGACCGGCGATGGCGGCGAACGCCTCCGCGGTCGGCCCCTCGCCGTCGAGCGCCACCGGGTTGCCGCTGTCGCCTCCGGCCGCCACGGCGGGATCGAGTGGCACGGCGCCGATCAGCGGGGCGCCGATCTCGTCCGCCACCCGCTGCCCCCCACCTGCACCGAAGAGCGGGTACGACTGGCCGTGCTCGCACACGAAGGCGGTCATATTCTCGATCACGCCAGCCACGCGCAGGTAGCCCTTGCGGGCCATGTCGGCCGCCCGCGTCGCCACCTTGGCCGCCGCCACGGCCGGCGTGGTCACGATGATCAACTCTGTACGCGGCAGCATGCGAGCCAGGCCCATCTGGATGTCTCCGGTGCCCGGCGGCATGTCGACGAGGAGGTAGTCGAGGGCGCCCCAGCGGACGTTCTCGATGAAGTGCTGGAGGGCCCGGTTGAGCAGCAGTCCTCGCCACATGATCGCCTCGTCCTCACCCTCGGCGAGAAAGCCCATCGACACCACCTTCAGCTGCCCGGAGCCGACGGGCTTGGTGATGGGGATCATGGACCAGGCCTCGGTCGTCCCCTCCGCCTCGATCCGCCCTTCGATGCCGAGCATGCGGGGGACCGAGAAGCCCCAGATATCGGCGTCGAGCAACCCAACGGTGAGGCCCCGGGCCGCCAGCGCGGCGGCGAGGTTCACGGTGACCGACGACTTGCCCACCCCGCCCTTCCCCGACGCCACGGCTACCACCCGCGCGCTCGGGGGAATCTCGGTCTCGGCGGGCCGCTCCCGCGCCTTCCACCTGGCCCGGGACATCACCCGGCTGCGCTCCTCACCCGTCATCTCGGCCATATGGACCTGCACCGAGATCACGCCCGGGAGACCACCTACCCGCGCCTCGACGTCACCGCGCAGCTGGGTGCGCAGGGGACACCCGGCGATGGTCAGGGCCAGGTCCACGTCGACGCCGCCCCCATCGGCCACCCGCACGCCCCGGACCATGCCGAGGTCGACGACGTTGTCACCCAGCTCGGGGTCGATGACGCCGCGCAGGGCCGCGACGACGGCCTCGTGGGGCGGGGGAGGGACGACCTTGGTGGGCACGGCGTGAATTCTACCGGTCTCGACCAGTAGTATTCAGCCGTGGCGAAGTTAGCGGCACGGACGGGGGCAGCTCGGGAGGCGGCCCCGCCCGCTGTGCAGCAGACGCCAGGGACACGGCAGTCGCTCTTCCGGGCCCTTGGAGATCGCACGCGCTACGCCATCTACAGCGAGGTGGCGTCGTCCGCGGTTCCGCTCTCCACCTCCGACATCGCCGAGGTCCTCGACCTCCACCCCAACACCGTCCGACCACACCTCGAGCGGCTGCGGGACGTCGGCCTGCTCGAGGTCGAGTCGGCCAGTCAGGGGAGCGTGGGGCGGCCCCAGCACCGGTACATGCTCACTGCCGATGCTCCCTGCCTCGGCCTGGAGCCGCCCGCGTACCCGTTGCTCGCCGACCTTCTGGCCCAGCTGGCCGCCGAGCTCGGCCCGAGGGACGACGACGTCGCCGAGGTCGGCCGGTCGTGGGGCCGGCACGAGGCGGAGATGCTCGGCGAGCCCGATGGAGAGGCCGGGGACACTGGTGCCTCCGAGGAGAGCCCGTGCGTCAACGCCCTCGTGGCCGAGCTGGCCGAGCTGGGCTTCGACCCGACCACCGACTGCTCCGGGTCCCACACGACCGTGTCGTTCACCCGCTGCCCGTACCGGGAGCTGGCGGAGGCGCACCCGGAGCTGGTCTGCTGCCTGCACCGGGGCATCGTGGAGGGCATCGTCGAGCGGATGGGCGGGGCGTCGGTCGCCGATTTCGCCACCCTGGCCGATCAGCATCCCTGCCGGGTGGAGCTCGTTGTCCGGTAATCTTTGACCCGAGAGTCCGAGGAGGCGCGATCCGTGAGCATGACGTCAGTGAACATCGGCCGGCGGCCCAGCCCCATCATGCTGACCGACCAGGCGGCGACCAAGGTGGCGGACCTGCTGGCCCAGGAGGGCAACGCCGAGCTCGCTCTGCGGGTGGCCGTGCGACCCGGCGGGTGCTCGGGCTTCAGCTATGAGATGTTCTTCGACTCCGAGCTGGAGAGTGACGACATCGTCCGCAGCTTCGGCCCGGTCAAGGTGGTGGTCGACCCGGCCAGCGCCGAGCAGCTCACCGGCGCCACCCTCGACTACAAGGACGGCCTTCAGGGGGCGGGCTTTCACATCACCAACCCCAACGCCACCCGCACCTGCGGGTGCGGTTCGTCCTTCAGCTGACCGGCGGCCCTCGGGGTCGCTGTCACATCATGAGCGATGCCCGTCAGCCTGGTCGTTGACGGTCGCGAGGTAGAGGTCCCCGACGACGGGTCCTCGCTCCTCGAGGTGCTGCGGGACCGGCTGGGCCTGCGCTCGGCCAAGGACGGCTGCAGCCCCCAGGGCCAGTGCGGGTGCTGCACCGTGTGGATCGACGGGGCGCCCCGTGTCGCGTGCGTGACGCCGGCGCGGCGAGTGGCGGGCCGCTCGGTGACCACGCTGGACGGCCTCGATCCGGGGAGCCGGCAGCGCTGGGCCGAGGCGTTCTCGGCCACCGGGGCCAGCCAGTGCGGGTTCTGCACGCCGGGGATCGTCATGCGGCTGGCGGCGTTGGAGGCGCGGGCCGAAGGCTCGGTCGACGAGCCGGCCGTCGGGCGTGCGCTCGCCGCCCACCTCTGTCGGTGCACCGGCTGGCGGACCATCGTGGACGCCGCTCGCCTGGCCGACAGCTGGCGGGCCGGCACGACTGGCGCCGCGGTGAGCCGCGACGTCGCCGCCGCCGCCCACCGGGCCGCCCTCGAGGGTGGGACACCCCAGACGGTGGATGTGTCCGTTCCGCTCGGCGCGGGCGGCTTCGCCGACGACACGGCGCCCGCGGACGCGTTGGTCGCTGTGCCCGACGGCGAGGGCGGGTGGGCCGTCGCCGAGACCCTGCGGGACGCTCGGGCCGCCGCTGGCAAGGTCCAGGGGCGGCGCAGCACGATCCCGCTGGGACACCCGCTCGAGGTGCCGCCCGGCCCGTGGCAGCAGACCCTGCGCACGACGTGGGTGGAGCCCGCCTACCTCGAGACCGACGCCTCGTGGTGTCGACCCGGAGGCGAACCGGCCTCGCCCCTGGCCAACGGCGGCGCCTTCGGCGCCAAGCTGGCGTCGCCAGCCCCCGACGTCGCCCGCCGGCTGGCCGACGAGCACGGGCGTCCCGTGCGGGTGCTGCTCTCCCGGGAGGACACCGTCCGGATGGGCCCCAAGCGGCCTCCGGTGGCCGCCGGTATCGGGCTGGACGGCACGGGGCTGATGCGGATCGTCCGAACCCCCGGCGTCGCCGACGTGATCCGCTCCGTGGCTCCCGGGATCGTCGTCGAGGAGGTGGATGTCGCCGGCCCGCAGACCTCGGGCGCCGTTCGCGGCGCCGGATGGGTCGAGGCGGCGGTGCTCCTCGCCGCGCTCGCTCATCTTCGAGATGACAGCGGGCCCGAGGGCGGCTCGGCGGTGCGGGTGGCGCTGGCGTCGGGAGCTACGGCTGAGGCGTCGATCGCGCCCGACGGCGGTGTCGGCGTTCGGGTGTCGTGCGGTCCGCCCCTCGACGACGTGGTGCTGCGCTCCTACTGCACCGGTGCCGCCCACATGGCGCTGAGCTGGGTACGGTCCGAAGGCCTCGCCGTCGACGAGGAGGGCCACCCCCTCGATCTCACCATCCGCTCGTTCGGCATCCTGGCGGCGCGCGATATGCCGACGGTCGACGTCGAGATCGCTCGCAGCGAGGGCTCTGCCGTCAATGGCTCCGACGCCGTCTTCGCCGCGGTGGCCGCGGCAGCGTGGATTGCCGACGGGCTGCCCCAGGACTGGCCGACCGGCGGACCCGAGCGCCGGCGTTGAGAGGGGCGGCGCGATCGGTCAGAGCGTCCAGCGCGGCTGTCCGAAGCGGTAGCCGACCGAGCGGACGGTCTGGATGAGGTTGGCGTGCTCCTCGCCCAGCTTGGCCCGCAGCCGCCGCACGTGGACGTCGACCGTGCGCGCGCCACCGAAGTACTCGTAGCCCCACACCCGGCTCAGCAGGATCTCCCGGGTGAACACCTTGCCGGGGTGGGTGGCCAGGAACCGCAGGAGCTCGTACTCCATGTAGGTGAGATCGAGCGGCCGGCCCTCGACGGCCGCCTGGTAGGTCTCCAGGTTGAGCGCCAGTGGCCCGTGCTCGACCAGCTCCGGTTGCGCCCCGCGTCCTGTGCGCCTGAGTAGGTGCTCGAGACGCGCGCCGAGCTCGGCGGGACGAAACGGCGTCAGGCAGAAGTCGTCGAAGATGTCCTCTCTTACGGGGAGATTCTCCACCTGCTGGCTGCCCACCATCAGCAGGATGGGCTCGAGCGGCGGCTCCCGCTTGCGCAGGGCCCGGCACAGGGCGAGGCCGCCGTCGGCATCCTCTTCCAGTGAGACCACGGCGCCCGCCCACCCCTCGATCGGCTCGCTGGCCGAGGCTTGCCCGGCCATGCCCGCGGCCCGCCACCGGTAGCCGGCCAGCTCGAGAGCCTGGACCAGGTTGGCCGGAGCCGGGTCCGGAAAGAGGAGGAGGGGCTCCACGGCGGATGGTCCGTCTGCTTTACAGCTGGGGAAGGTAGCGGTCGAGCTCGAACTGGCTCACCTGGGTCTTGTAGTCGGCCCACTCGGCGCGCTTGTTCCGGATGAACCACTCGAACACGTGCTCGCCGAGGGTCTCGGCGACCAGCTCCGAGCCCTCCATGATGGCGATGGCGTCGGCCAGGCTGGCCGGCAGCGGACGGATGCCCTCGGACGCCAGCTCCTCGGGCGTCATGGTGTAGAGGTTGGTCGCGGCTTCCGGGGGCAGCTGATAGCCCTCCTCGATTCCCTTCAGCCCGGCGGCCAGGACGACCGCGAACGCCAGGTAGGGGTTGCAGGCCGGGTCGGGAGCTCGGTACTCGATCCGGGTGGAGTCGACCTTGCCCCGCTTGATCACGGGCACCCGCACCAGGGCCGATCGGTTGTTGCGGGCCCAGGAGAGGTGGACGGGGGCTTCGTAGCCGCGTACCAGGCGCTTGTAGGAGTTGACCCACTGGTTGGTGACGGCGGTGATCTCCGAGGCGTGCCGCAGGAGCCCGGCGATGAATCCCTTGGCGACCTTGGACAGGCCGTGCTCGTCACCGGGATCGTGGAAGGCGTTCACGTCGCCCTCGAAAAGCGAGAAGTGGGTGTGCATGCCCGATCCCTGCACGCCGGCCATGGGCTTGGGCATGAAGCTGGCGTGCACGGAGCGCTCCTGGGCAATCTCCTTGACCACGAGGCGAACGGTCATGACCGTGTCCGCCATCGTGAGCGCGTCGGTGTAGCGAAGGTCTATCTCGTGCTGGCTGGGGGCGTCCTCGTGTTGGGCGTACTCGACAGGGATGCCCATGTCCTCGAGCGTCAGCACCGTCCGCTTGCGCAGGTCGCCCGCCAGGTCCGCCACGGTGAGCTCGAAGTACGAGCCCCGGTCGAGGAAACGGGGTGGATGGGACGGATCGGCGTCGGCGAAGTAGAAGTACTCCAGCTCGGGGGCGGCGTAGAACGAGAAGCCCCGCTCCCGGGCCCGCTCCAGGCTTCGGCGCAGGACGTGGCGGGGGCAGCCCTCGAAGGGAGAGCCGTCCAGGTTCGTGATGTCGCAGAAGACTCTGGCTACCGCGCCTTCGTCGGTTCGCCAGGGCAGGATCTGGAAGGTCTTGGCGTCGGGCCGGGCCAGCACGTCGCTCTCCTGGACCCGGCTGAAGCCGTCGATCGAGGAGCCGTCGAAGGTCATTCCCTCCTCCAGGGCGTTCTCCAGCTCGGCCGGCGTGATGCTGAATGTCTTCGGCGTCCCCAGGACGTCGGTGAACCAGAGCTGGACGAAGCGGACGCCCCGCTCCTCCACCATCCTCAGCACGAACTCCTCTTGGCTCTGCATCGCTGTCCTCCGGATGGCTGCCCACTTGGGCTCGCCTCGACCGACGCGCACTAGTCTCGCAGGCGCCAGACCCCCTGGAAGCCCGGTTCACAACATGTTCACACTGAGGCAACAGGCGGGAAATGGCGGGCGACAAGGATCTCGCCCGCCCCCACCAGTGGTATGTCGCCGAGCCAGTAGCCGGCCCGAGGGCCGGCCCGAAGACACACAGGAGGACCAGTGGATCGGACACCGGCCGAGGTGCTGCGCCTCGCCCAGGACGAGGAGATCGAGATCGTGGACTTCCGGTTCTGCGATCTGCCGGGGCTGACCCAGCATTTCTCCGTGCCCGTCACCCAGCTGACCGAGGACGGCTTCGAGGAGGGCTACGGCTTCGACGGCTCCTCGATCCGAGGGTTCCAGGAGATCCAGGAGTCGGACATGATCCTCGTGCCCGACCCCAACACCGCGATCGTGGACCCGTTCCGCCAGCACCGGACGCTCAACGTCAACTGCTTCGTCAAAGATCCCGTGACTGGAGAGAGCTATACGCGCGACCCGCGGTACGTGGCCAAGAAGGCGGAGGACTACCTGATCTCGACGGGGATCGCCGACACCGCGTACTTCGGTCCCGAGGCCGAGTTCTTCGTCTTCAACGATGTCCGCTTCGACCAGGACCAGCGGTCGGCCTTCTACTCCGTGGACTCCATCGAGGGCATCTGGAACTCCGGCAAGGACGAGGGTCCCAACCTCGGGTTCAAGCCCCGCTACAAGGAGGGGTACTTCCCCGTCCCGCCGATGGACCACTTCCAGGACCTCCGCTCGGAGATGATCCTCACCATGGAGCGCGTCGGGATCGACGTCGAGGTCCACCACCACGAGGTGGGCACGGCCGGCCAGGCGGAGATCGACATGCGCTTCGACACCCTGCTGTCGATGGCCGACAAGCTCATGCTCTACAAGTACGTGGTGAAGAGTGTCGCCCGCGACGCCGGGTACACCGCCACTTTCATGCCCAAGCCGCTGTTCCAGGACAACGGTTCGGGGATGCACACCCACCAGTCGCTGTGGAAGGGCGGCGAGCCGCTCTTCTACGACGAGACCGGCTACGCCGGGCTGTCGGACGAAGGACGCTGGTACATCGGCGGGCTTCTCCATCACGCCCCGGCCATCCTCGCCTTCGCGGCCCCGACGACCAACTCGTACAAGCGCCTGGTGCCCGGCTACGAGGCGCCCGTCAACCTGGTCTATTCCCAGCGCAACCGGTCGGCCTGCTGCCGGATCCCGCTCTACTCCAAGAGCCCCAAGGCCAAGCGGGTGGAGTTCCGTTGCCCCGATCCGTCGTGCAACCCGTACCTGGCCTTCTCGGCCATGCTCATGGCGGGCCTCGACGGGGTGCAGAACCGGATCGAGCCCCCCGACCCCGTCGACAAGGACCTCTACGACCTTCCGCCCGAGGAGCTGGCCCTCGTTCCCCAGGTCCCCGGCTCGCTCGAAGCCGCACTCGACGCCCTCGAGTCCGACCAGAAGTTCCTCCAGGTCGGTGGCGTCTTCACACCCGACCTGCTCGAGACGTGGATCGACTACAAGCGGACGCGCGAGCTCGACGAGATCCGTCTTCGGCCCCACCCCTGGGAGTTCATGCTCTACTACGACATCTAGGGTGGGGCTGTGCGAGTTGCAATCGCGGGAGCGAACGGGCAGGTCGCGATTCGACTCGGGCGCCTGCTCGTCGATCGCGGCGACGATGTCATCGGACTGATTCGCAACCCGAACCACGCTGAAGAAGTGCGTGCAGCCGGCGTTGATCCGGTGGCCTGTGATCTCGAGCACGCGACCGTCGACCAAATCGCGGCGGCGGTTGGCGGGAGTGGTGCCGTTGTCTTCGCGGCGGGAGCGGGACCGGGTAGCGGCGCGGCGCGAAAGCTGACGATGGATCGTGATGGTGCGATCAAGCTGCTCGACGCGACAGGCCCCGACTCGTCCCGTTACGTGATGCTGAGTGCCATCGGTGTCGAGGACCCTCCGGACGGCGACGACGTCTTCAGCGTCTATTTGCGCGCTAAAGCCGGAGCCGATGCCGCCCTAATGGCCAGTGACCGCGACTGGACGATCGTGAGACCCGGTGGACTGACAAGCGATGCCGGGACAGGCCGAGTGCGCATCGACTCCGCGCCGTTCCGCGGCGAGATCCCTCGGGACGACCTCGCAGTTCTCCTCGCCGGTGTGCTTCACGACCCACGGGCGCGACGTCATATTCTCTATGTCAATGGCGGCCACGAGCCGATCGACCAGGCGCTCGAGGTTGCACTCATAGGGGCGTCGTGATCGCCAGGCCTGCCCAGTCCGGGCCGTCGTGTCCACTCGATGGCTGACAGAGAAGCTCCGGCGGTATCGGTCGACAACCTGTCGAAGCGGTTCGGAGAGCGCGTCGCCTTCGCCGACGTGTCCTTCGAGGTGGGTTACGGCGAGGTCTTCGGCTTCCTTGGCCCCAACGGTGCTGGGAAGACGACGACTGTGCGGACGCTCGGCACGCTCATCGCGCCCACCTCTGGATCGGCCACGGTCGCGGGATTGCGGCTCGCGGCAGAGAACGGTGTGGACATCCGCCGCCGGATCTCGATAATGCCGGAGACGCCCGGCCTGTACCTCAGCCTGAGCGTGGCCGAGAACCTCAAGTGCTTCGCCGACCTCTACGAGGTTCCCGAGGCAAACGACCGCATCGGGTGGGCCATGCGGGCGGTCAAGCTGGCCGAACGGGCTGACGACGCCTGCGGCACTCTGTCGAAGGGCCTTCGCCAGCGGGTGGCCCTGGCCCGGGCCCTGCTCAGCGACCCGCAGGTGCTGTTCCTCGACGAGCCGACGTCAGGGCTCGACCCTGCCGCCGCTCGTGACGTCCACGAGCTGGTCGATACGCTGCGCCAGCGCGGCGTCACGATCTTTCTGACGACGCATCGCCTCGAAGAGGCGGAGCGGTTGTGCGACCGCGTCGCGATCCTGAACACGACGCTGCGCATGATCGGCCGTCCTGATGAGCTTCGCGACCAGATGTTCGCCAAGACGCTCACGGTCAGGACCCTTGCTCCGCTCGCCGAAGCAGACCGCGTCTTCACCGGCATTCCCGCCCTCGACAGCTGGCGGCCTGACGGCGCTGCTAGTTACGTCTTGGCCGTGTCCGACCCGGCCGAGGCAGCACCGGCGGTGACGCGGGCGCTGGTGGATGCCGGTGCCGACGTCCTGTCCATAGGCGAGTCCCGTCACTCGCTGGCGGACGTCTACCTCGAGCTGATCGATCAGGACAAGGAAGGTGTCGGCGGGTGAACCTGAGCCCAAGGCGAATCCGTGCCATCTTCAGCAAGGAGCTGCGCGAGTACCGGCACAACGGCAACATCATCTACGCCATGGCGATTCTCCCCCTGGTCTTCCTCATCCAGCCGGTGATCCAGGTTTTCACCCTGTCCTCGAGGGCGTCGGTCGCGCTGCGGAGCGAGCACTCTCTCCTCTACATGTTGGCCATACCCGTGCTCGTGCCCGCGGCGCTCGCCGCCTACTCGGTGGTGGGCGAGCGTCTCCAGGGCACGCTGGAGCCGCTGTTGTCCACGCCGGTGCGCCGCGAGGAGCTCCTCCTGGGCAAGGCGCTCGCCGCCTTCGTGCCGTCTGTCGCGGTGGCCTATGTCGTCTTCGGCCTCTTCGTCGCCGTCGTCGAGCTCTTCGCCCGCCCGGCCGTGGCCTCGGGGCTCATTCGCGGCCCTGATCTGCTCGCCCAGCTCCTGTTCACCCCGCTGCTTGCCACATGGTCCATCTGGGTTGGCATCGCCGTATCGGCGCGGTCGCGCGATCCGCGCACCGCGGGGCAACTGGCGATCCTCGTAAGCCTGCCGACGGTGGCAGTGACATCGCTCGTCGCCTTCGATGTGATCCCCGCCACCTTGCGCGTGGCCCTCGGCTTCGGGGTCGCCCTGATTGTCCTCGTCCGCCTGGGTGCGCGGTTCGCATCGGCGCTGTTCGACCGCGAACGACTGATCACGAGTACCAAGTGAGGATCAAGGGCTAGGAGACTCCGCGGTGAGCGGAGCGACGACGTGCTCGGCGAGATAGGCGATCTGCTCCTCGCCGGGGTCGAACAGCGAGATGTACGAGATGTCCGGCTACCGATCCCGACCTTGACGGGGCGACTTGACGGCGCGACCCCCGCGAGCCCTAGATTGCCGCCGGACAGGAGGAGAGGACATGAGGCTTCGGGCTGGGGCGTTGGCGGTTCTCGTTCTCGGGGCCCTCGGGGCGCCCGCCGTCCTCCTTCCAGCGCAGGCGGCGAGCGCGGTCTCGCTTCCGCCGCTGCCGCTCGTGTACACGTGCTCGGCGACCAACACGATCGCACCGACGGGCGCCGACTCGCTGACCACCGTTGGGACCTCGGTGTGCGATGGTCTGCTGGCCCAGCACGCCACGACCAGCATCGAGCTGGTGAGCCCGATCCCGCTCGTCAGCCTGTCGGTGCCGCTGTCGACGAGCTCCGCCTCGTGTACTGCCTGCACGTCGCTGGTCGGACACGACAGCACCACGGTGCTGCCGGTGCCGGGGTTGACCTACCAGGGCAGCTACGTCGACACCATCACCGCGCCAGCGGGCTCGTCGTTCCTGCCCTCGCCGGGGTGCACCCCCGTCCCGCCCAACGCCCTCGTCTGCGTGGCCACCAGTACGTACACGTACTGATCGCCAGCGGACCAGGGATCAGGTGAAGATACCGTCGCGGAGGGCCAGCCCCACTGCGCCCGCCCGATCGCGGACATCGAGCTTGCGGTAGAGGGAGTGGAGGTGGGTCTTCACCGTCTCCTGACCAACGAACAGGCGCTCGGCGATCTCCCGGTTGGCCAAGCCGTCGACCAGCAGGGCGAGGACATCGCTCTCACGCTGGCTCAGTCCCATACGGGCACCGGGCCAGCCGCCCAGGTCCCGGGAACGGCCCATGGCGAGGGCCAGCCGGGAGGCGAGGGTCGGATCGATGACCACCTGCCCGTCACGGGCTCGCTCGAGGTGATGGACCAGCTCGACCGCGCCGAGGGACTTCAGGAGGTAGCCAGCCGATCCTGCCCGGAGAGCCTCGAACATCCGACGTTCATCGTTGCTGTGGGTGAACGCCACGATACGGAGGCCCTCTGTCTCGGCGAGGAGCCGGGCCAGCAACCCCATGTCGGCCCCGCCCTTTCGATCGGTGTCGACGAGCACCACCTCGGCGCGGACGGCGGCCGCTGCGGCGCTGATGTCATCGGCGAGGGAGACGGGACCCAGCAGCTCGACGCGGTCGCGGCTTCGGTCCAGTAGCCCGAAGAGGCCTCGAACGATGATCTCGGTGTCGGCGA
The DNA here is from genome assembly GCA_036270875.1 of Acidimicrobiales bacterium. NCBI lineage: Bacteria > Bacillati > Actinomycetota > Acidimicrobiia > Acidimicrobiales > Acidimicrobiales bacterium. The sequence continues at coordinate 9,353 of DATBBR010000014.1, read as the reverse complement.
CGAGAAGCACCCGCACCGGAACTGCGGACACCACGTGCGCCCCCTCGGAATGCGGCTGCTGCTGGCGGGCGGCTCCGGTATCGCCGTCGTAGATAGCACCGGTTGTGAGGCTCATTGCGGCTCCCTTTACCTGACTTCTTCGACTCCGCGGAGGCCTCGATACTCCGAGCGGATCACAAGTGCGCTGGTGCCCTTGCCAGCCCCGCCCTCCTGGATCGAACCCCTAACCCAGGGTACCCCTTCTGTCTGCAACCGTACAGAGCAGCCGTCCGTCAAGGCCGCGTAGGGGTCCAAAACCGGGCAAAAGCGACAGCCAAATCGATTCCTACCGGCCCTGGTGGTCGATCCCGTAGAAGAGGCGCTCGACGACAAGGCGGGCCCGCCTGGTCACGCGCCGGTACTCCTCTCGCAGGGCTACGGCGCTGGTGCCGAGGCTTCGGGCCAGCCGGGACAGCTGGTCGGCCTGCGTCGGGAGCGCATCGCCTGGCGCGCCGCGGACGAGGTACAGCCGGTTGCGGGTGTGTTCGAGGAACCGATAGGCGGCGGTGAGGATCCCGGCGTCGGCGGGGTCGAGCACCCCCGCCTCGACGAGGGCACCGAGGGCGGCCACGGTCCCCGAAGACGTGACCTGGTGGCGGAGCTGGAGCAGCTGGGCCGTCCATTCGATGTCGGAGAGCGAGCCCCTGCCGAGCTTCAGATGGAACTGCGGGTCCTCGCCGGCGGGCAGGCGCTCCCGCTCCACCCGCGCCTTCATGCGACGGATCTCCCGCTGCCCCTCGTCGTCCAGCGGGCGTTGCCAGACGAACTCGTCGACCACGGCCATGAAGCGCCGGGCGACATCGGGATCGCCAGCTACGGGGCGGGCTCGGATGAGGGCCTGGCGCTCCCAGGTGCGAGCCCACCGCCCGTAGTAGGTGCGGTACCCGTCGATGCTGCGGGCCAATGGCCCATCGCGACCTTCTGGTCGGAGAGCAGTATCGACTGTGAACAGTCGCCCCGCCGGTGTCGCGCCATTGACGGTGCGGATCAGCGCCTCCGCCGTCTCCTCCGCCGCTTCGACCTCCGCAGTCGAGTGACCGTCGAACACGATGAGCACGTCGAGATCGCTGGCATAGGACAGCTCCGCTCCACCGAAGCGTCCCAAGGCCACGATCGCCATCGGCACGGGCGGGTCGAGCGATGCCAGGGCCTCTTCGAGGGTGACCTCGGCGAGGTCGCTGATCGCCGCGCCAGTCGCATCGTCGTCATCGATGCCGAGCACGTCCCGGGCGGCGATGCGGGCCATCTCGGTGTCCTTCAGGCGGAGCAAGCCTGCCCGCCACCGCTCATGGTCGTGGCGCCAACCCAGGACGGCGCCGGCCAGCTCGGCCAGCTGGGCCCGGCTACGACGGGCCAGGGCGGCGTCGTCGCCGAGCTCGGCCGCCAGCTCAGGGTTGCGCCGAATCGGTTCGAGCAGCGGGCGGCCGGTCCCGATGAGCAGGCACAGCCGGCGCGCCGACTCCGGGGAGTCCCGAAAGGTGGCCACCAACCGGTCGCGACGATGGCTGCCCGACACCAGGGTACGGAGGCCGAGCAGCCCCAGGTCCGGATCGGGTGACTCGGACAACCAGGTGAGCAGCAACGGCAGTGTCTGCTGCATCAGCCGCGAGGAGCGGGTGAGGCCCTTGGTGAGCTCCTCCAGGGCCGCCCTGGTGCGCTCGGCGTCGGTGAAGCCGAAGGCGGCCAGGCGCGCTCGCACGGCGTCGTCGGAGCCGAGCCCAGCCGGCGCCACCGCCGTCGGCGGCTCCGAGACGGCCGAGAAGGCCTCCAGCAAGGGGCGGAAGAAGAGCCGCTCGTGGATGGACCGGGCCACGGCCTGTTGGTCACTCAGCTCGCGGTCGAAGCGGGCCAGAGCGGTGCCGGTCGCATCGTCTCGATGGCCGAGGACGCGGGCGAGGTGGGCGCGGGCGGCCGGATCGGACGGGACCGAATGCACCTGGGCTTCGTCGACCAGCTGCAGCCGGTGCTCCACCGTGCGCAGATAGCGATAGGCGTCGGCCAGGGTGCGGGCGTCCTCCGCGTCCACATAGCCGGCGGCGCCTAGCTCGGTCAGGGCTCCGAGGGTCGAACGCGAGCGCAGGGCTGGGTCGTTGCGCCCGTGGACCAGCTGGAGGAGCTGGACCGCGAACTCGACGTCCCGTATCCCCCCCCAGCCCCGCTTGATCTCCCGGTGCGACAGGCCTTGTCGGGCCACGTGCTGCTCGGCGCGCGCCTTCATGGCCCTGATATCCCTCAGGTCGTCGGCCCCGAAGGCCCGTCCCCACAGCTCGAGCGCCGCCTCGCGCTGAAAGGCGTCACCGAGAGCCTGGTCCCCCGCCACCGGACGCGCCTTCAGCAGCGCCTGGCGCTCCCACGCCTGGGCCCAGCGCCCCCAGTACGCCTGGTAGGAGCGGAGCGAGCGGACGAGCGGCCCGTCGCGGCCCTCCGGACGCAGGTCGACGTCCACGCGAAAGCAGCCCCGCGCCACGTCCATCACATTCCGCGCCACCCGTGTGGCGGAGCTCCCGTCGCCGTCGACGAACACAAGGTCGATGTCGCTGGCGTAGTTGAGCTCCTGGCCGCCAAGCTTTCCCATGCCGATCACGGCGAGCCTCTCGTCTGGGACCTCGGCCAGATCGACCGCGCCTCGCAGCACGTCGTCGGCCAGGTCGGCCAGGGAGGCGACGACAGCTTCCAGGTCGTCGAGCCCGGTCAGGTCGCGAGCGGCGATGCGCAGCAGCTCGATGCGCTTCCACGCGGCGAGCGCGCTCGCGCTCCGGGCGTCGACAGGCGGCCTGTCATCGAGGTCGGCGAGCACCTCGATGCAGCGCGGATCGCTCTCGCACAACCGGGCGAGCGACCTGCTGGCCGCCAGCACCGCCACCAGGGCACGAGCCAGCCCATCGTCTTCTTCCAGGCGGACGGCGAGCCCAGGATGGGTCTCGATCAGCCGCGCCAGTGGGGCCCTGACAGTGACGGGGGCGGCCGAGTGCTCGACCGCCAGGGCCAACCGGCCGGTCAAGGCCAAGGTGGTCACCGGACCAGTGTGTCAGGCCTGGCCGCTTTGGCCGGCCCCAGAGGCGATTCGGCTCGACAACACTTGGCCCGAGGAAACAGCACCCGGGCGTAGTCTCGATGTGTGGGTCATCTCAGGATCGCCGCGTGCCAACTCGACACCGTCGTCGGCGACCTGGGCCGCAATGCCGACCGGATAGTCGCCGCCCTGGCCGAGGCCGAGGCGGCTGGCGCCGACCTGGCGGTGTTCCCGGAGCTGGCCCTGACCGGCTACCCGCCCGAGGACCTCCTCCTCAAGCCCGGCTTCGTGGGCGACAACCTCGAAGCCTTGCAGCGGGTAGCCCGGAGCACCCGTCGGTGTGCCGCGGTGGTCGGGTTCGTCGATGTCGCCCGGGATCTGCACAATGCCGCGGCCGTTTGCGCCGGAGGATCGGTCGCCGGGGTGTACCACAAGCGGCTTCTCCCGAACTACGCCGTGTTCGACGAGGAGCGGTACTTCACGCCGGGCGAGCCGGCTTCGCAGCTGTACCTGATCGCGGGCGTGCGCGTCGGCGTGTCGATCTGTGAGGACGCCTGGAGCCCGACCGGCCCCGTCTCCGAGCAGGCGGCAGGAGGCGCCGAGCTGATCGTCAACATCAACGCCTCGCCCTACTTCAAGGGCCGGCTCGAGGAGCGGGAGCGGATGCTCTCCACCCGAGCGGCAGATGCCTCGTGCTCCTTGGTGTACGTCAACCTGGTCGGCGGTCAGGACGAGCTTGTCTTCGACGGCGCGTCGCTGGTGCTCGACGAGGCGGGCCGGGTGGTGACGTCGGCCTCGCAGTTCCGGGAGCAGGTGCTGGTGGTCGACATCGAGGTCCGACCCGCGTTCCGCACCCGCCTGCTCGATCCCCGCGGACGACGACGGGCAGCCAATCTCCACGCCGTCGCCATCAGCGAGCGACCTCGCGACAACACCGATCGGCGCCACCCGTCGATCACCCCGGCTCTCGCCCCCGAGGACGAGGTCTACGAGGCGCTCGTCCTCGGGACGCGCGACTACATGGGCAAGAACGGGTTCTCGGGTGTCCTCGTCGGTCTGTCGGGGGGCGTCGACTCGTCCCTGGTGGCGACGATCGCAGCCGACGCGCTCGGCGCCGAGCACGTCCACGGTGTGGCCATGCCGTCGCGCTTCTCGAGCGAAGCGTCTCTGTCAGACGCGGCATCGCTGGCCGACCATCTCGGCATCGAGCTGCGCACGATTCCCATCGAGCCGGCGCACGCGTCGCTGCTCGAGATGCTGGAGCCGAGCCTTGGCGCGCCCCTCACGGGCCTGACCGCCGAGAACGTCCAGTCCCGTATCAGGGGGGTCGTCCTGATGGCGCTGTCCAACGCCCTCGGGTGGATCGTTCTCGCGACAGGCAACAAGAGCGAGCTCGCCACCGGCTACTCGACGCTCTATGGAGACACGGCGGGCGGGTTCGCGGTGATCAAGGACGTGCCCAAGATGCTCGTCTACCGGTTGTGCCGGATGCGCAACGCCAGGGCCGGGACGGACCTGATCCCCGCCTCGGTGCTCGACAAGCCGCCGTCGGCCGAGCTTCGCCCGGACCAGCGCGACGACGAGTCGCTCCCGCCGTACGAGGTCCTCGATCCCGTGCTCGCCGCCTACGTCGAAGAGGACTACACCGCAGCCGAGCTCGTGGCCGCGGGCTACGACCAGGCGCTCGTCGATCAGGTCGTTCGGCTCGTTGACGGCGCCGAGTACAAGCGGCGCCAGACGCCACTCGGGGTGCGGGTCAGCCGCAAGGCTTTCGGCAAGGACCGGCGGATGCCGATCACCAACCGCTATGCCGGCAGTTTGGGGTCAGGGGGCGGAGCTGCCGTCGGGGGCTCGCGCCCGTCTTGACCGACCGGTCAACGGGGGTGATGCTGTGCCATGGCTGATCCCAAGAAACCGAGGCAGGCCTTCGCTCCCTGGGACCGCCGCGAGCTCCCCGGCGCCTTCACGGTCGAGGAGACGGCCCAACGGGTCGGGAGCTACAAGTGGGTCGAGATGCGGCTCTTCGAGGCCCTGGGCGGGTGGGTGGCCACGGTCCCCGAGCTCGACGTGAAGATGCGTCTGGGCACCCATTGCTACAAGCACGCCTGGCATGCCGAGCTCTGGCACAAGCGGTTGCCCGAGCTGCGGGAGATGAACCCCGACCGGCTGACGCTGCCCGCCAACGAGCACGTCGAGCGGTTCATGACCGCCATCACCGAGCCCGAGGAGCCCGGACAGACGATCGAAAAGCTCGTGGGCGTCTATCGGGTACTGATCCCGCGCAAGATCGCCGCGTACACCTACCACCTCAACAACACCTCGCCCATCACCGACGCGCCCACCATCCGATCTCTCCGGCTGGTCCTCAACGACGAGCTCGAGGACTGGCGGGACGGTGAGATGCTGCTGCAGTCGCTCATCGAGACCGACGACGAGGTCGAGCGGGCGGCCGCCCATCAGGCCCGCCTGGAGACGATCATGGTGCGGGCGGGCGGTATCGCCGGTCCGGGCAGCATCGGAAGTGAGTCCCCGACGTCCCGCTCCGAGGTCCCGGCGTGACCGCATCGACCCACCGGAGGCGCTGAGGTGGCGCAGATCGCCGTCAGTCCCGAGCAGTTCCACATCGTGGCCTTCGACGCCGGAGTGATCGCGGCCACGGCCGAGCGCGTGGCCGACGCGGTCGGCCTCCCCGCGGATCTCGAGGTACGGGTCGAGGTCGACGAGACGTCGCCGTTGGGCGCGGGTCGCCTCGTCGGGTTGCATCCGGTCATCATCTCGGTGCAGAGCGGCGCCCTCGAAGACGCCAAGCGTCCTCGCCAGCTCAGGGTGGCCAGCGTGGAGGACATCCTCGGCCGGTTGCTCTTTCGCGCCGGGGACCGGTTGGACCCGGCCTTCGGCGACCCACCGGAGGAGAAGGGCCTCACGCTGGCGCAGGGCGTGGCGTGGGACGCCTACTCGGTCGGGCGGTGCTCGCGTCTGGGCTTCGGGGACACGCAGGCCCGATGGCGGTACCACTTCCGCAACCGTCACGGCTTCACTGACGTCGCGGACGCCACGTTCGACCGCTTGTGGTCGGCGACCGGGCTGACGTGGCCCGACATCGACGCGGCCTGCACCCAGACCGAGACCGCCCGCCAACCGGCGTAAGGACAGGGCGGCGGAGACGTCCCTGGGGCTGCATCAGGCCAGATCGTGGGCCGAGATCCCGGCCAGCAGGTCGACAGCGGGTCGGCCAGCGAGCAGGCCCCGGCACGCCTCCGCCATCTCCACCATCTCGGGCGAGTCGAAGTGCTGCCGCTGCGCCGCCGGGGTCTCCCATTTCTCGATGATGAGGAACCGCCCCGGCTCGGTCCGCGATGCGCACAGGTCGATGTTCCGGCAGCCGGACTGTCCCCGGGAGACCACGACGTACTTGGCCAGGACGGCGAGCAGCCGCTCGGCGCTGCCGTCGTCGGGGGCACGGGCGTCGAACCCCAGGGTGACGACGGTAAGCTCGACTTCGTGGTCCGCAGCGTCGGGATCCACGGGGCCGAGGGTAGCGGTGGGCGTCGGCCGTCCAGCAGGGAGGCACCGGAGCCTCGTCGAACCCCTCAGTGCGCGTACCGCACCGTCAGGAAAATCGGTGCTGAGGGCGGAGCGGGGCGCCGGTTGCCTTGACGCTCCCGGTAAACTAAGGGCGGGTTCGTCTCGCCGTGCGACGAGCAGGGGAAACCAGAGGCGGGGCTGCTATTTGGCCGCGTGGCTGCTCAGGAGAGGTTCATCATTTTGGCAAAGGAGCGAGTCGAGCGCGACGAGGAGGATCTCGTCCGCCTCTATCTGACTGATATCGGGCAGTATCCGCTGCTCACCAAGGATGATGAGGTCAGGCTGGCCCAGGCCATCGAGGCCGGCTATGCGGGACAGACGGAGCTGGACGGCAAGGCCAAGGACCTGACCACGGCCCGCCGCCGGGAGCTGCGGCGCCAGGTCCAGGGTGGCGAGGATGCCCAGCGGACCTTCGTGCAGTCCAACCTCCGGCTGGTGGTCTCGATCGCCAAGAAGTACCAGGCGTCCGGTCTGCCCCTTCTGGACCTCATCCAGGAGGGCAACCTCGGCTTGATGCACGCCGTCGAGAAGTTCGACTGGCGCAAGGGGTTCAAGTTCTCCACCTACGCGACGTGGTGGATCCGCCAGGCCATCACCCGCGGCATCGCCAACACCGGTCGGACCATCCGTCTGCCGGTCCACGCCGGCGACACCCTCGCCCGGGTGCAGAAGGCGCAGGCCCGCCTCGAGCTCAAGCTCGGCCGGCCGGCCACCCTGGCCGAGCTCGGCATCGAGGTCGAGATGCCCGAGGAGAAGCTCATAGAGGCGCTCCGTTTCCGGGCCGAGCCGCTCTCGCTGTCCGAGCCCCTCCGCGAGGATGGCGATGCCGAGCTGGGCGACGTCGTCGAGGACCGCTCGGCGGAGTCACCCTTCGAGATGGCGGCGACGTCGTTGCTGCCGGTCGAGATCGCCCGCCTCCTGGCCCCGCTGGACGAGCGGGAGCGGGAGATCCTCCGGCTCCGCTTCGGGCTGGACCGGGGGGAGCCCCGGACGCTCGAGGAGGTCGGGGAGCACTTCAACCTCACCCGCGAGCGAATCCGCCAGATCGAGGCCAGGGCGATGTCCAAGCTGCGCCACCCCTCGAGCGACACCGGCGCCCGGGACCTCCTCACCGTCTGAGCACCGCGTCCGCCGCCAGCGACGGAGCGCCCGTCCCACCCGTGAACGTGGCGAAGAATGTGGCGGAGGTGGACGGGAATCGAACCCGCCGCCAGGGACGGAGCGCCCGTCCCACCCGTGAATGTGGCGGAGGTGGACGGGAATCGAACCCGCCGGACGGGGATCGCCCGTCCCACCCGCTTTGAAGGCGGGGGGGCCCACCAGGTGCCCGGACACCTCCGCCCGGGAGGTTACAGGGCCCCGAACAGCCCGGATGGATTGATCACTAGTGGGGGAGCCAGCCAGCCGGTAGGTTTGGAAGCCATGAAGAAGCTGCTGATATTGGCCGTACTGATTGCTCTCGGAGCCGTTGCTGCCAAGAAGCTGCGGGCAGATTGACCGGTTGGCGCCTGAGGCGGAGCCCCAGGCGCCAACCCACCACTCCTCCGACTCCCATGACCACCGCGCCGGCGACGGCGGCAGCCGGTAGTCCCGGCGCGCTGACGCGCGGCCGGAGCGAGACCGGACGGACGAAGTTGCGCACCTCCCACTCGCGGTCCTTGGCCAGCTTGAGCAGGACGCGGTCGGGATTCACGGCCACGGGGTGGCCGACGGCCTCCAGCATGGGCAGGTCGGTGTAGGAGTCTGAGTAGGCGAAGGAGCCGGCCAGGTCGATCCCCTCCCGCTGGGCCAGGGCCTGGATGGCCTCGGCCTTGTAGGGGCCGTAGGCGTAGAACTCCATCTCCCCCGTGTAGCGCCCGTCCCGGTCGATCTTCGCCGTGCTGGATATGGCCCCGTCGACCCCCAGGTAGCGCGCCAGAGGGCCCACGATCTCCTCAGGTGATGCCGAGACGATGTAGACCTTGCGTCCCGCTTCCCGGTGCGTCTCGATGAGCTCCAACGCCTCGCCGTAGATGACGGGCTCCACCAGCTCGTCCATCGCCTCACGGACGATCTCCCTGACCTTGGCCTGGTCCCAACCCCTGGTCAGGGTCAGCACGGATTCCCTGATGCGAGCCAGCTTCTCCTCGCCGGCGCCGAGATGGAGATAGACCAGCTGGGCCCACAGGCCCCGGAGCACGGTGCGCCGGGATATCAGGCCTTCGCGGTAGAAGGTGCGGCCGAACACGGCCATCGACGCCCGGGCGATGACCGTCTTGTCCACGTCGAAGAAGGCCGCCTCCATCGCCGGCGATCATATGGGCGGTAGGGGCTGATAAGGGGTACGGGCTCGAGCAGGAAGACCCCGGCCACCGGCGAACAAATAGGCCAGGCGTCGGCCGTCGCGTCCATCGGACGCGCGGGCGCGGCGACCGGAGCTACTGTTTGGGTGCCTTGGGCCGGTTTGGCCGGGTTCTAACCAGGTGGGTGATTGGTCGGCCTCCCGATGGAGGGGAACAGAGAGGTGCGAGCATGAGGTCAAGGTTGGCTCGGCTGGGGATGGTCTTCGGGACCGTAACGGCCGCCAGTGCCCTGATTGCCGGCCCTGCAGGGGCGAGCACGCCAGAGGTCTTCGGGGGCAGCGCCACCGGCACAGCGCTGAACCTGTCGATCGCGGGCAACAACCTCACTGGTGGGGTCAGCGTGTCCAACGTCAAGTCACCCCTAACGGCTAGCT
>DATBBR010000013.1 GCA_036270875.1 Acidimicrobiales bacterium | reverse complement strand
CTCGGTACGGACACCCTGACGGGCGGCAGTGGCGGCGATGGCCATCGGCTCGAAGTGGGCGACCTCCAACAGCACTCGCGACGAGGCGGACGAGATCTCCGACGAGGCGCCCCCCATGATCCCCGCCAGTCCCACGGGCGTGCCCTCGGCGTCGCAGATGAGGCAGTCGTCGGTCTCGGGGCGCTCTCCCGGACCCGATGCTGTGCCTCCCCCGCGCACCGCTTGTCCCAGCCGCCGCTCCTCCCCATCGAGGGTCACGACGGTCTCCCCCGGTCGCGCCCGGCGCACCAGCAGCCCGTGGCCGCCCAGGCGGTCGAGGTCGTAGGGGTGGGTGGGCTGGCCCAGCTCGAGCATCACGTAGTTGGACGCGTCGACGATCGAGTTGATCGGCCGCATACCGGCGAGCACCAGACGGCGGGTGACCCACTGCGGCGAGGCGCCCACCTTCACGTCGACGAGCACCCGCACGAGCAGCCGGGGGCACAGGTCGGGTGCCTCGACGACCGCCGTGGCCAGACTGGCCACGGGGACCTCGCCCTCGACCGGGTGCGGGTCGGGAATCGAGAAGGGGAGGCGCATTCGGGCGGCGACGTCCCGAGCAACGCCCGCGATCGACAGCGCGTCGGGCCGGTTGCCCTCGATCTCCAGATCGAAGACCACGTCGGGCTCGATGCCGAGCGCCTCGGCCAACGGTGTGCCCGGCTCGGTGGAGGGGCCCGAGCCGGGCCCTGGGCCCGCCTCCGAGCCCAGCACGAGGATGCCCGCGCCGTCCTGGCTGAGGCCCAGCTCCTTTCCCGAGCACAGCATCCCGTTCGACTCGACACCCTTCATCCGCCGCCGGGTGATCGTCGGGCCCTCGGGCAGCGCCGTGCCCACGGTGGCCAGGGGCACCAGGTCCCCGACGGAGAAGTTCGTCGCCCCGCACACCACGTCCACGGCGTCGCCGCCGGCGTCCACCGTGACCAGTCGGATGTGGTCGGCCGAGGCGATGGGCTCGATCCCGAGCACCCGGGCCACCACCACGCCATCGAGCCCCTCGCCCACCCGCTCGACACCGTCGACGACCAGACCGAGATCGTCGAGGGTCAGGGCCAGGTCGGCGGGATCGGCCTCGATGGGCGCGAAATCACGGAGCCAGGACAGGGGGACGCGCATGGTGGGTCTTCAGAACTGGGACAGGAACCTGATGTCGTTCTCGAGCAGGACTCGCATGTCGGCGATCCCGTGGCGCATCTGGGCGCAGCGGTCGATGCCGAAGCCGAAGGCGAAGCCCGACCACTCCTCGTCGTCGATGCCCACGGCCGCGAACACTGCCGGGTCCACCATCCCCGCGCCCCCCAGCTCCACCCACCCTGTCCCGGAGCAGGTCCGACAGCCGCCGCCCCGGCAGATGGTGCAGTTGATCTCGTACTCGGCCGACGGCTCGGTGAACGGGAAGAAGGAGGGCCGCAGCCGCGAGTGGATCTCGGGACCGAAGTACGCCGTGGTGAACGCCTCGATGGTGCCGGAGAGGTCGGCGAAGCTGATGCCGCGGTCGACGACCAACCCCTCGATCTGGTGGAAGACGGGAAGGTGACGGGCGTCGGGCGTCTCCCGGCGGTAGCAGCGCCCGGGGGCGACGATGAAGATCGGGGGAGGCTGAGCCTGCATCACGCGGATCTGGACCGGCGAGGTGTGCGTGCGCAGCAGCGTCGATCCCAGAGGCTCGAGCCGGAGATAGAAGGTGTCCCACATGCTGCGGGCGGGATGGCCCGGTGGGAGGTTGAGGGCCTCGAAGTTGCGCCAGTCGGTCTCGGCCTCGGGCCCCTCGGCTACGGCATACCCCATGCCCACGAACACGTCCTCCAGCTCGGCCTGGGTCTGGGTCACGAGGTGGAGGTGCCCAGGTCCGGGCCGGGGAAGCACCTCGGTCAGGTCGAGGCGCTCGGACTCGAGGCGGGCCCGTCGCTCGGCCTCCTCCAGCTCGGCCCGCCGGCGCTCGAGCGCGGCCTGCAGGCGCGCCCGCGCTTCGTTCAGCTGGCGACCGTAGGCGCGCCGGTCGTCGGGACTGAGCCCGCCGAGACGCTGCTGGAGAGCGGCCAGGCGGGAGCGCCGCCCCACCACCTCGGTCTCGACCGCCCGCAGGGCCTCCACCGAGCCAGCAGCATCGATCCTCGCCCGACCCTCCGCCTCGGCGTCGGCGATGTCGAAGGCGTTGGCGTTGGCGACGTCAGGCACTTGCCGTCGCCTGCCGCAGAATCTCCGGTTCCACGCGCGGCAGCGTAAAGCGGAAGGTCGACCCCTGCCCCGAAATTGAACGCACCGACAGCAGTCCCCCGTGGGCTTCGACCAGGCCGCGGCTGATCCACAGACCCAGGCCGGAGCCCGTTGGCTTGCCCTCGGGCCGGCGAAAGAACTTGGTGAACACCCGATCGAGATCTTCGGATGGGATGCCCGGCCCCTGGTCGGTCACCGACAGGGCGACCTCCTCCTCCGTAGCCTCGCCCGTGACCTCCAGGCCCTGCGGCGAACCGTACTTGCACGCGTTCTCCACCAGGTTGGTGATCACCTGGAGCACCTTGTCCGGGTCCGCGTACACCGTCGGGAAGGGCTCGTCGAAGTGCCGAGTCACGCCGAGGCCGGGATACTCCATCGCCATCTTGTCCAGCACCGAGTCGGTGAGGGCGCTCAGGTCGATCATCTGCCGGCGCAGCACCAGACGGCCGGTCTCGAGACGGCTGATGTCGAGCAGCTCGGTGATGAGCCGGGTGACCCGGTCGGCGTCGTGGTTGACCTGCTCGAGCATCATCCGCTTCTGTTCGTCGCCGAGCCGGTCCCACCGGTTCATCAGCAGGCTGGTGTACCCCTTCACCGAGGTGAGCGGGGAGCGCAGCTCGTGGCTCACCGTGGAGACGATCTCGATCCCCGTGACCGTCTGGTGCATCCTCCGCCGGGCGTCCCGCAGGACGAGAACCGCACCCACGATCTCGCCGGCCGGGTCGCGCTGGTAGGAGCCGGTCACGAAGGCCCGCGCGTCGATGCCGTCAGCCCCTCGAAGGATCACCTCCTGCTCGGGCAGCGTCCGCACAGAAGGCAGGTGAGCCGATCGATGCCAGCCCCCCACCCACACCGGACGACCTTCCCGGTCTCTCGTCTCGAGGGCGGTGGCGCAGTCCCGGCCGACCAGCTCACCCGCGGCGAAGCCGGTCAGCTCGGTCGCGGCGCGGTTCGCACCCACGATCCGCCGTGACCCGTCGACACGGATCACCGCGTCGGGGAGCTGGTCGGTCTCGTCCGGCATCGCTCAGGCCCTCCGGGCCCCGCAGCCGCGCTGGGCCCGTTGGCGTCGCTGACGGGCAGCCTCGAAGCACAGCACCGCCGCCGCCATTCCGACGTTGAGCGAGTCGGCCCGTCCCGACATGGGGATGTTGACAGGCTCGTCGATCCAGCGCTCGAGCCCGCTGGGCACGCCCGCAGCCTCGTTGCCGAGGACCAGGGCCACCGCTGTGGTCAGGTCCGCCTCGGTATAGTCCCGCCCGTCGTGGGCCGCCGCCGCCAAACGATGCATGCCCCAGCCCCCAAGCCGTTCCAGTACCGGCGCCACGTCTCCTCCCGCCACGACCGGAACGTGGAACAACGCCCCGGCGGACGCCCGCACGGTCTTGGGGTTGTACACGTCTACCGAGCCGTCACAGCAGATTACCCCGTCGGCGCCGGCCGCCTCGGCGCTGCGGAGCACGGTGCCCGCATTGCCTGGATCGCGCACGTCAGCGCACACCACGACGAGGGACGCCTCGGCCAGAGCGTCGAGGCCCACGTCGACGAAGGCGACGACGGCCACGAGGGGCTGCGGGGTCGCCGTGTCGGCCACCCGCTCCATGACGCCGGGCGCCAGCGGGTACACCCGCACCCCAGCCTCGACCGCCTGGTCGATCACCGCTCCAGCCCGATCGTCGCCCCCCGCCTCGGGGGCATAGAACAGCGCTTCCACCGGCGCGCTTGCGTCGAGGGCGACCGAGATCACCTTGGAACCCTCGGCCACGAAGGCCCGCTCGGCCTGGCGCAAGCTCCGCCGCCGCAGGAGGCGACGCAGGCGCTGGACGCGTTGGTGACGCCAGGCGAGCGCAGCCTGACTCAGGAAGCGTCCTCCTCGACTCCGTCACTGGACTCATCCTCGTCGGCCGCCGAGCTGTTCCCAGCCGCCACCCTCACCAGGGCGGCGAACGCGGCCGGGTCGTTCACGGCCAGGTCCGCGAGCATCTTGCGATCCACGTCGACCTGCGCCCGGCGCAGGCCGGCCACGAACCGGCTGTAGCTCATCCCGTGGAGGCGGGCAGCGGCGTTGATCCGCTGGATCCAGAGCTGACGGAAGTCCCCCTTGCGGGCCCGACGGTCCCGATAGGCGTACTGCATGGACCGCATGACCTGCTCGTTGGCAGCGCGGAAGCTGCGGCTCTTGTTGCCGTAGTAGCCGTGTGCCTTCTCCAGGACGGCCTGGCGGTGCTTCTTGCTGTGGACGGCGCGCTTTACCCTGGCCATGCGGGGCTCCTTCTGTCGGGGGCGTCGGACCAGTGGTCCGATGATCAGTGGCGTGAGGGCCCTACAGGCCGAGCAGCCGCTTCACCTGACGGGTGTCACCGCCGGAAGCGACGTCCACCTCGCGACCCAACCGGCGGGTGCGGGTGCTGGACTTCTTCTCCAGCAGGTGCGACCGGAAGGCCTGGCGCCGGCGAAGCCTCCCCGTCCCCGTGACCTTGAACCGCTTGGCGGCACCTCTGTCCGTTCTCATCTTCGGCATGCTCAGCTCTCCCGTGGATGGGCGTCGGCCGCCCGATCGGCATCGGCTGCCGCACCCGGGGACCCTCCGTTGACTGCGACCCCCGAACCATCGTCTGCTCCGTCCGACCGCTCCGCTCGGGCCGCCGATGACCGCTGAGCCCGCTTGTCGGGGGCCAGGACCATGATCATGTTGCGACCGTCGAGGCGTGGTGCGGCCTCGACCTTGGCCGAGCCGTCGACCTCCTCGGCGATCCGGTCGAGGATCTTCTTCCCGAGCTCGGGGTGGTAGATCTCCCTGCCTCTGAACATGATCGTGATCTTGACCTTGTGGCCCTCACCAAGGAACCTGACGACCCGGCGTGTCTTGGTGTCGAAGTCCCCGCTGCCGATCTTGGGCCGGTACTTCATCTCCTTGATCCCGACGTTGGTGGTCTTGCGGCGAGACTCCTTCGCCCGCTGTGCCGCATCGAACTTGAACTTGCCGTAGTCCATGATCCGGCAGACCGGCGGGGAAGCCTGCGGAGCCACTTCGACAAGATCCAGATCCAGCTCCCTGGCGATATGGAGGGCCTCTGGAAGCGGCTTGATCCCTAGCTGCGTGCCCTCCGGATCGACCAGTCGTACCTCACGGGCTCGGATCCGATCGTTGACCCTGAGCTCGGTGGTGGCAGCTGCGGCAGTTATGCGGCATCACTCCTGTCATGTTGGGCCCTCGAAACGCGACAAGGGCAGGCGTCGGAAAGCGACGCCCGCCCCAAAGCGAGCATGGACCCGACACGCCTACCGGGATACCCCCGGGCGACGGAAGGGTGGGGATCGTGCCGCCTCATCGGACTGCCCGGCCCCGCTTTCCGTCTCGATTTGCCCTCTACGCTATCAGTCATGAGCAGCCTCTGGACACCCGGTGGAGAGCGTCCCGTACCCCGTCCCGACGGGGAGCAGCGAGGAGGGGGAAGCGACCGTCCACCGACCTCGGGACCGCCGCCGGCCGGCGCGGGAGGTCCGCCCGGCGGGGGACCGGACGGCGAGGCGGTAGAGGAGGACGACCCCGAGCTGCGGGAGCGGATGACGGAGCTGCGCCAGCAGCTGGCCGACACCCCGGCGCGGACCGTCATCGCCAACCACTGCTACGGCATGTTCGAGCTGGCCGCCCTCCATCTGTCGCTCGATCCTCCCAAGCTCGACCAGGCCCGGCTGGCTATTGACGCCCTCGCCCTGCTGGTCGAGGGGCTCGGTTCGCGTCTGGGCGAGGAGGAGGCCAATCTGCGGGAGGGGCTCAGGCAGCTGCGGCTGGCCTTCGTGCAGCTGGGCGGGACGACCACCGCGGACGAGACCGCCGGACGATCGGGCCCGGACACAGGAGCGCCGGAGTCAGGGGGGACAGGAGGC
>DATBBR010000012.1 GCA_036270875.1 Acidimicrobiales bacterium | reverse complement strand
CCCCCTGGGCCGGCCTCGGGCGGGGATCGGCCCGAGGCCCTTCCTCGGGGCCGACCTCCAGGGCCGGCCTCGGGCGCGGATCCGCCCGAGCCCCTTCCTCGGGGCCGACCTCCCGGGCCGGCCTCGGGCCGAGACCCCCGTCGGTGGCCAGCGTGATCGCGGTCATCAGCGTCGCCCTGGCTGTCAGCGGTCTCGGCGCCGCCGTCCGCACCTCTGCCCATGCCGCCCAGGTGCAGGCGCTGGCGTCGGCCTCGGTCTCGAGCGCCGGCGGACGTGGCCTGCTGCCCGCCCTTCCACCCCATCCCGCCCGCGCAGCCAGCGCCACGGTTCCCAAGGTGTCGCCACCGGTCCCCGCCGTCGCGGCGGCCCCAGCGGCGGCACCATCCGCGCCCTCGGGCCCGATCCCCGTGGCCCAGGTGGCGCTGCCGCTGGTGGACACCAGCCGCAAGGCGGGGTCAGGCCCGCGGGTGCTCACGACCTCGGTGTGGTACCCGGCGGCGGCCGGCTCCCCGGACAACGTGGCCGCCCCCGCGGCCTCCGGAGGCCCGTTCCCCCTCATCGTGTTCGCCCACGGCTACAACGTCACGCCGGCCGCCTACGCGGGCCTGCTGAGGTCCTGGGCCCGGGCCGGCTACGTCGTGGCCGCCCCCACGTTCCCGCTCACCAACCCGGGCGCGCCGGGAGGCCCGGACGAGGGCGACGTCGTCAACCAGCCGGCGGACGTCCGCTTCGTGATCGACCAGCTGCTGTGGGCTGACGCCAAGCCCGGGCTGCTCGGCGGGCTCATCGACCCTCACAAGATTGCCGTCGCCGGTCACTCGGACGGCGCGATCACCGCGGCTGAGGTCGCCTACAACACGTGCTGTCGCGACACCCGAATCTCGGCCGCCATCGTGATGGCCGGCGCCGCGATCGGCGTGCCGGGGGGCTCGTACTTCCCGCCGGCCAGCGCGCCGATGCTCGCCGTCCAGGGTGGCGCCGATCACTCGAACAACCCGCAGAACAGCCTGGGGCTCTACACCGGCGACGGCGGTGGTCCCAAGTATCTTCTCGACCTCCCCGGCGCCAGCCACGAGGGCCCTTTCATGGACGGGGGCCGGGCTGCCGATGTCGTCCACCAGGCGACGATCGACTTCCTCGGTCGCTACCTGAAAGGCGGCTCGACCAGCCAGCTGCTCCATGACGGCTCGGTCCCAGGGGTGGCGTCCATCGCGGCCCCACTCGGCCAGAGCTGACCCACCCTCCGCCTACGCTGGGGGCCGATGGCCGCCTACCTCGACCACGCCGCCACCACCCCGATGCGTCCCGAAGCTGTCGCCGCCATGCTGCCGTTCCTGACCGAGCGCTTCGGCAACCCTTCGGGTGTGCACGCCACGGCTCGCGCAGCGCGGACGGCGATCGACGACGCCCGCGAGAGCATCGCCGCCGACCTCGGTTCGGAGCCCGGCGAGGTCGTGTTCACCGGCAGCGGCACCGAGGCGGACAACCTGGCCCTCATCGGAGTCCAGAGACGCCGCGGCGGCGCCGTCGTCTGCACCGCGGTCGAGCACCACGCCGTGCTCGAGACCTGCCGGGCTCTCGGCGGACGGATCGTCGCCGTCCGTCCGGACGGACAGGTCGACCTTGACGCGCTCGCGGACGCCCTGGACCCGGAGGTCTCGGTCGTCTCGGTCATGCTCGCCAACAACGAGGTGGGCGTCGTGCAGCCGCTGGGGGACGTCGTATCGCTGGTGCGGGAGCGGGCCCCCGATGCCCTCGTCCATACCGACGCCGTGCAGGCCGTCCCCTGGCTGGACGTCGCATCGCTGGCGGCCGAGGCCGACCTCGTCGCCGTGAGCGCCCACAAGTTTGGAGGACCCAAGGGTGTCGGCGCCCTGGTCGTGCGCAAGGGGGTGGCGCTCGATCCGATCATCCACGGTGGTGGCCAGGAGCGCGACCGTCGCAGCGGCACCCACAACGTGGCCGGCATCGTGGCCATGGCGGCCGCCCTGCAGGTGACTGTGGCGACACGGCCCGAGGTCGTCCCGTCTGTGGGCCGCCTGCGCGACCGCCTGGCCGACGGGCTCCTGGCGGCCGTGCCGGGGGCGCTCGAGACGGGGCCGAGACAGGGCAAGGTCGCCGGCAACTGTCACCTGCGCTTCCCGGAGGTCGAGAGCGAGGCGCTCCTCGTGTTGCTCGACGAGGCGGGGGTCTTCGCCTCGGCCGGATCGGCCTGTGCCAGCGGCGCGATGGAGCCGAGCCACGTGCTGTTGGCCATGGGCCTCCACGCCGACGAGGCCAGCACCAGCGTTCGGCTGTCGCTCGGTGCCGGGTCGACCCAGCAGGACGTGGACCTGGCCCTCGAGGTGGTCCCCAAGGCCGTCGCCGACCTGCGAGGCTGACGGCCGTGCGGGTGTTGGTGGCGATGTCGGGCGGAGTCGACTCGTCGGTGGCGGCGGCGCTGCTGGTCGAGGCCGGCCACGACGTGGTGGGAGCCACCATGAAGCTCTGGGGCGGGCCCAGCGATGCGGGGTGCTGCTCGGTGGCAGACGTCGAGGACGCCCGCCGTGTTGCCGCCCAGGTAGGTATCGTGCACCGGGTCTTCAACTTCACCGACGATTTCGAGACCCGGGTGGTGGATCACTACGTCGCCGCCCACGCCGCGGGGGCGACGCCCAATCCCTGCATCGAGTGCAACCGGCACCTCAAGTTCCGCCGCTTCCTCGACCGCGCCGTCAAGCTGGGCTTCGACGCCGTGGCCACGGGCCACCATGCGCGCGTCGCTGCCGAGCAGGGGCGCTGGCGGCTGCGCCGTGGTGCCGACCGGGCCAAGGACCAGTCCTACGTGCTGTCGGTGCTGGGCCAGGACCAACTGCGGCGCACCCTGCTGCCGGTCGGTCAGCTGACCAAGGCCGAAGTACGGGCCCGGGCGTCCGAGCTCGGACTGCGGACGGCGGCGAAGCCTGACAGCCAGGAGGTGTGCTTCATCTCCGCCGGCGGCGGTCGGGCCGCGTTCCTGGGTGAGCGGCTGCCGTTGCACGCCGGCCGGGTCGTCGACGCCGCCTCAGGGGCGGACGTCGGATCGGTCGATGCCGTGGAGCTGGTAACGGTGGGCCAGCGACGAGGTCTGGGCGGTGGCACCACCGGTGGTCAGCGCCGCCGTTACGCGGTGGGCGTCGACGCGGCAGCCTCGACGGTGTTCGTCGGATCGTATGCCGACCTGCTCACCGAGCGCACCGCGCTGCGCGACCTGACCTGGGTCGACCGCGCCGTACGCCCCGGGAGCGCGGTGCTGGCGCAGGCCAGCGCCCACGCCCAGGCGGTGCCCGCCACCTTCGAGGGCGAGCGGCTGCGTTGGTCGGCTCCCCAGCGTCGTGTCGCCCCCGGCCAGACGGTCGCCCTCTACGACGGTGACGCAGTGGTGGGCGCGGGACTGGCGGCGTAGCCGACGATGAGCGGGGACCAGCCCGTCGTCACAGATCCCGCCGCCCGGGTGGACGAGCTGCGCCGGCTCGTCGAGCACCACAACCACCGCTACCACGTCCTCGACGACCCCGAGATCAGCGACGCCGACTACGACGCCCTGGTTCGGGAGCTGCGGGACCTCGAGGACACCTACCCCGAGCTGGCCGCGGCCACGTCGCCGACCCGGACGGTGGGGGCACCACCGTCGCCGCTCTTCGCGCCGGTGCGCCACCGGTTGCCCATGATGAGCCTCGACAACGCCTTCTCCTTCGAGGAGCTGGTTGCGTGGGGCAAGCGCATGGAGCGCATCATCAGCGGCGAGGTGACCTATGCCTGCGAGCTGAAGATCGACGGTCTGGCGATCTCGATCCTGTACGAGAACGGCCGGTACACCCGGGCGGCGACGAGAGGCGACGGCGAGACCGGCGAAGACGTCACCGCCAATGTGGCGACGGTGGGCGTCATCCCGGAGCGACTCGATCTCGATCCCGACAGCTGTCCGGCGGTGCTCGAGGTCAGGGGCGAGCTGTACATGCCCCTGTCGGCCTTCGAAGAGCTCAACCGCCGCCAGGCCGAGTCGGGCGGCCGCCTCTTCGCCAACCCGCGCAACTCGGCGGCGGGTTCGCTGCGACAGAAAGACCCGAAGATCACGGCCAGCCGCGACCTGTCTTTCTGGGCCTACCAGCTCGGGGCGAGAGAGGGAGGACCGCGGTTCACCCGTCACTCCGAGTCGCTCGATTTCCTGCGCCGGGCCGGCTTGCCGGTGAACCCGGAGGTCAAGGTGCTGGCAAACCTCGAGGAGGTCTTCACCTTCTCCGGCGAGTGGGAAGGGCACCGTCACGATCTCGACTACGAGATCGACGGCGTGGTCGTCAAGGTCGACGAGCTGCACCACCAGCAGGAGCTTGGGTTCACGTCACGGGCGCCGCGCTGGGCCCTCGCCTACAAGTTCCCCCCCGAGGAGCGCAGCACCAAGCTGCTGGACATCATGGTCTCGATCGGCAAGAGCGGTAAGGCCACGCCGTTCGCCAAGCTGGAGCCGGTTGTCGTCAGTGGCTCGACGGTGGGCCTGGCCACGCTGCACAACGAGGACCAG
Organism: Acidimicrobiales bacterium; assembly: GCA_036270875.1. Taxonomy (NCBI): domain Bacteria; kingdom Bacillati; phylum Actinomycetota; class Acidimicrobiia; order Acidimicrobiales; species Acidimicrobiales bacterium. Next base: position 11,468 of record DATBBR010000012.1, on the reverse strand, counting down.
GTCGCCCTCAAGGACGTGCGTCCGGGCGACACCGTGATGGTGCGTAAGGCGGGCGACGTCATTCCCGAGGTCGTCGGTCCGGTCCTGTCGATGCGCCCGAAGCGCCTGCGGGCATGGCGCTTCCCCGAGACGTGTCCGGCCTGTGGCCGCCCGCTGTCCCGGTTGGAGGGAGAGAGCGACACCTTCTGCACCAACGCCGAGTGCCCGGCGCAGCGCGTCCAGCGCATCGCCCACTTCGCGTCCCGCTCGGGTATGGACATCGAGGGCTTCGGCGAGCAGCGGGTGTCGTTGTTCGTTGAGCTCGGCCTGCTCGAGGACGCGGGTGACGTCTACTCGTTGACCGCCGAGCCCCTCCTGGACCTGGAGGGCTTTGGTCAGCAGTCGGTCGCCAACCTCCTGGGCGCCATCGAGGAGTCGAAGGGACGGCCTCTCGACCGGCTGCTCGTGGCCCTGAGCATCCGCCACCTGGGCGATACCGGCTCGGTGGCCCTGGCGAGGGCGCTCGGTCATCTCGATCGAATCATGGCGGCGTCTCCCGAGGAGCTGGCCGCGGTCGACGGGGTGGGACCCAAGATTGCCGCCAGCGTCCATCAGTTCCTGGCCCTGCCCGCCAATCGCGTCGTGATCGACAAGCTCCGAGCCGCGGGCGTGAACTTCGAGGGCCCCGCAGCGCCGTCAGTGCCCCAGAATCTCGCCGGTCATTCGGTGGTCGTGACGGGCACGCTGGAGGGTTTGTCCCGCGAGGAAGCCGAGGCCGCCATCAAGGCCCGGGGCGGCAAGGCACCCAGCAGCGTGTCCAAGCGGACCACCGCCCTCGTGCTCGGGGATGCCCCGGGTGCGTCGAAGCTGGCCCAGGCGCGCGACCTCGGCGTCCCGATCCTCGACGAGGCCGCCTTCGCCCACCTCCTCGAGACCGGCGAGCTCCCCGATTAGGGCGCTGAGGGAGCGTCACCCTCGTGGGAAGTGTGATGTCATCCAGCCGTCCGGCCCTGGGGGATACCCTTTCCCTGGTGTCGACGCCTCGCCTCGCCGACCGCGTGGGCCGCGTCCTCGGCGGCCGCTTCCGCCTCGTCTCGCCGATCGGAAGCGGGGCCTCGGCGCACGTCTTCCTCGCCCACGACGTGGTCCTGGGCCGCCGGGTGGCGGTGAAGGTGCTCCACCCGGCGCTGGCCGGAGACCTGCCGTTCCTGCGCCGGTTCCGCGCCGAGGCCCAGGCCGCAGCCACGCTCAACCATCCCCACATCACGCAGATCTTCGACTGGGGCGAGGACGACGACGGGCCCTATCTCGTGCTCGAGTACCTCGGCGGGGGGAGCATGCGCGACATGCTCGACGCCGGTCACCGGCTGAGCCCGGCGCAGGCGGCCGCCGTGGGCGCCCAGGCGGCCGAAGCGCTCGACTACGCCCATCGGAGAGGGCTGGTCCACCGGGACGTGAAGCCGGCCAACTTCTTGTTCGAGGAGGAGGGACGGCTGCGCATCGCCGACTTCGGTCTGGCCCGTGCCTTGAGCGAGGCGGCGTGGACCGAGCCCATCGGGGCGATGCTCGGCACGGCGCGGTACGCATCCCCGGAGCAGGTCGAGGGGCACCGCGTCGACGGGCGGGCCGACGTCTACTCGTTGTCGCTTGTCCTCATCGAGGTCGTCACCGGTCAGGTCCCGTTCGCCGCTGACACCACCATTGCCACGCTCATGGCGCGCGTCGGTGCCGTCGTGCGGGCACCGGTCGCCCTCGGGCCGCTGGGGCCCGTCCTCGAGCAGGCGGCGGCTCCCGATCCCGACGCGCGCATCGATGCTCGTGAGCTGGCCGTTCGCCTGGGTCAGCTCGCTTCTCAGCTGCCACTCGCCGATCGGCTGCCCCTCGCCCCGCCTGGCCCGGGCAGCGTCGTCCGCGACGGCGACGTCGGGGGCGACACCGATCTGGGTGCGACCAACCTGGGTGCGACCAACGCGGGCGCGGCGGCGTTCAACGCCCCACCTGCGGCTCCTCCGACGACGCCCGACGCTCGGCTCCCTCCCCGCCGGCGCCGGCTGTGGCCCGTCGCCGTTCTCGTCGTGCTGGCGATCCTCGGGGTGGCGGCCGCAGCCCTGCTGACCACCAATGTGCTCGGTAGCGGGCCCACGAGCCACGCCGTGCCGTCCCTGACCGGGGCCAACCAGCCGACGGCAGCGCGCCTGTTGAGCAGGGCCGGGCTGCAGTCGCGGTTCACGACGACCACCAGCGAGGACGTGCCGGCCGGGACGGTGGTGAGCTGGGCGCCGAGCCAGGGCCTCCAGCGGCAGGGGAGCGTCGTGACGGTGGTCCTCTCCGCCGGCCCCGCCCCGCGTGTCGTTCCCGACCTGACCGGTGCGTCCTACTCCGACGCCTCGGCCAAGCTCCAAGGCCTCCGGCTGGTGCCGACCAGGCAGAACGCGTTCAGCGACACGGCGGCCGAGGGCACTGTCATCTCCACGACCCCGGGACCCGGAACATCGGTCGGCCGGGACGGCACGGTCACCCTGGTCGTCTCGGCTGGACCCGACATGGTCACCGTGCCCGACGTGCTGGGCGCCAACGTGGCCGGCGCCACCAGGTCGCTGCAGGATGCCGGGCTCAAGGCCGCGAACGTCTTCGGCTTCTCCAGCGGCCGGGTGTTCTTCACCAGCCCCCCGGCGGGCAGTCGTGTGCACCGCGGCGCGAGCGTGAACCTGTACACACTCTGAGCGACCCCGCCGTTTGACCACCGCCGGGCGGGCTGACAACGTGCGAGATGTCTCTTGCAGGACCTAGGGCCGGCCCGGGAGGCCGGCCCAGAAGCAGAGAGGCCGGCCCGGGAGGCCGGCCCCGGAGAAAGGAAAGGTTGCGACATGGGTGCGCTCGACGGACGGGTGGCCATCATCACCGGGGCAGGCCGGGGCATCGGACGCGAGCACTCGCTGCTGTTCGCCCACGAAGGGGCCAAGGTCGTCGTGAACGACCTCGGTGGTGCCATTGACGGCTCGGGCGACGACCGGAGCCCGGCCCAGCAGGTGGTGGACGAGATCAAGGCGGCCGGTGGCGAGGCGGTGGCCAACACTGACAACGTGGCCGACTGGGAAGGTGGCCGGCGGCTGATCAACACCGCCGTCGAGGCGTTCGGTGACGTCAACGTGCTCATCAACAACGCCGGCATCCTCCGGGACCGGATGCTGGTGAGCATGGAGGAGGCCGAGTGGGACTCGGTGATCCACGTCCACCTGAAGGGCCACTTCGTGCCGACGCACTGGGCGGCCAACCACTGGAGGGAGCAGTCGAAGGCGGGTGAGGAGGTCGACGCCGCCATCGTCAACACCTCGTCGACCTCGGGGCTGATCGGCAACCCCGGTCAGGCCAACTACGGGGCGGCCAAGGCGGGGATCGCCGCCTTCACGGTCATCGCGGCCCAGGAGCTGCAGCGCTACGGCGTGCGGGTCAACGCCATCGCTCCCGCGGCCCGCACACGCATGACCGAGGCGACCCCCGGTCTCAGCGACGTGGTCAAAGCCCCGACGGACACCGCCAAGTTCGACGTATGGGACCCCGCCAATGTCTCGCCCCTGGTCGCCTACCTCGCCTCCGAGTCCTGTCCTGCGACCGGCAAGGTGTTCCTCGTCCAGGGCGGCAAGGTACAGACGTTCCAGCCGTGGACCCTCACCGACATGATCGACAAGAACGACCGCTGGACGGTGGCCGAGCTCCAGAGCGAGATGAAGCAGCTGCTCGGCTGACCGCCCTGCGGCGGCCGGGAGCGGGCGAACGGAGCGCGACTTGTTTGCGCCTGCTGATGGCCTAAGGTGGTACTAGTCCGTCGTGGCTACAGGCCATTTGGCCCTAGCACAGCGCCGGCGGCCGGATATGATTGAGTGGGCCCAGGGCCCTGGGGGGTGGCGAGCTGAGGCAGTGTTCCCCAGCCGCTGCCGGTGCCGCCGCCCCCCAGGACCCTGGGTCCTTTTACGTGTGGCGAACGTCGCCCGCACGTGACCTGTGTCTACTCGGTGATCTCCTTGATGCGCCCCGCAAGCTCCAGGGTGCTGGGGTCGGGAGGGGTCGCCTGCATGGCCATCAGCTTGGTGACATCGCCCTCGACCTTGATCTTGCCGGCCATGAACGCCTGCATCCCAGCCTGCGGATTGCCCTCCACGAAGATCGCCTTGGCCGTGGCGTAGTCGAGGGTCACCTGGAGATCGGGGCCGTCCAGGTGACCGAGCTCCATCTCGAGCTCTCCGGTACTGGTGTCCACGTGGGCGTTGATGGTCCCGTCGCCGAAGGGAACCTCGGTGATCACCTGGTTGAGGCGCATGACGTGCGCGGTCGGGGGGATCTTGCCGCGGTAGTCCTCGCGGATGGTCTTGGCCGCCTCGACCCACTGGGGGCTGAGGAACGGGTACTTGGCCACGATGGGAACTCCTTGCTGGCTGGCACTCGGGCTATCGTCCCGGCTGGCCTCCCAGGCCGGCCGTCGACGAGGCACGATAGCCGTGTGTGCAGCGGCGAGCCGTAGGATGGGCGCCGTGCCCTCCGTCACAGGTCGTGTCGAGCGCCTGGAGTCGCGCCAGCGCAATCCGAAGTGGAAGCACGTCCCCTTTCGCATCGAGATGTCGGAGTGCATCAACTGCGACACCTGCATCCGTCACTGTCCGCCCCAGTTCGGCGCCATTTTCAACCACGGGATCGACGTGATCATCGTCCCCGAGCTCTGCTCCGGCTGTGGGAAGTGCCTCGACCCCTGCCCCGTCGACTGCATCTATGAGGATCCTGACTGGCGTCCGGCGCCGGAGGACTGGTGGGCCGAGCCGCGTCGGGACGACCCATACCGATGACGGCGCCGATCCTGTCCGGCGCCGAGCCCTGGTCAGCCCAGGGTGGGCCCGATGGCGCCCTCGTTCTCCATGGGTTCACCGGCAACCCGCAGTCGATGCGCGGCCTGGCCGAGGCTCTGGCCGGTGCCGGCCTCGCCGTCGAGCTGCCGCTGCTTCCCGGTCACGGGACGTCGGTCGAGGACATGCTGGCCACCGGCTGGGAGGACTGGTCGACGGCTGCCGAGGACGTCTACGCCGAGCTCGCCGGGAGGAGCCGACGAGTCGTCGTTGCCGGATTGTCGATGGGAGGCACCCTCGCCGTCTGGCTCGCCACGCGCCATCCCGAGATTGCCGGCGAGGTCGTCATCAACCCCCTCATCGATCCTCCCGCCGAGAGCTTCCGGGAGATGCTGCGCGGCGCCCTCGACGCCGGCACCGAGACCCTGCCGGGCATCGGCTCCGACATCGCCCTCGAAGGTGTCGACGAGCTCGCCTACGCCAGCTCACCCGTCGCCCCGATGCTGTCCATGATGGAGGCCACCGACGCCATCGCTGCGGCCCTGGGCCGCGTCCGGTGCCCGGTGCTGCTGCTCTCCAGTCGCCAGGACCACGTCGTGCCCTCGGCGTCGGGCGACGTTCTCGCCGCGGGGGTTGGTGGTCCGATCGAACGGGTCTGGCTCGAGCGCAGCTACCACGTTGCGACCCTCGACCATGACCGCGGCCTCATCGAGGCGCGCGCCGTCGAGTTCGCGGCCAAGGTCACGACGTAGGGCCCTTCATGGCGCAGGGCCCTTCACGGCGCAGGGCCCTCCACGGCCGGCCCTGGAAGCCGGCCCAGGGGGCGAAATAGATCAAAAGGTTCTTGCGACCATGGGCACTTCGTGGTCTGCTGTCGGCTGGGGACGAAGGGGGGAGCTATGCGGTTCATGCAGATCATCGAGATGCGGACCAGTCGGCGGGACGAGGTCCAGGCCGCGCTCGACGAGTGGAGGACAACCACCGCGGGCCGCCGCACAGCGCAGCGGGCGGTGACTGGTCGGGAGCACGACGGTGAAGACGTCTACATCACCGTGGTCGAGTTTCCGTCCTACGAGGCCGCCATGACCAACTCCGACCTGCCCGAGACCAGGGATCTGGCCGAGCGGCTGACCAAGCTCTGCAACGAGCCGCCGACCTTCCGTAACCTCGACATCATCCGTCAGGACGACCTCTAGTCCCACGGGCTCCAATCTCTCGGGCTGGCCCCTGAGCTCCCTGCGGGGGCGCCCTCGGGGCTGCCCTACGATGCCTACATGGCCGGACGGATCTCCCGAGCCGACGTCGTCCACGTGGCCAGGCTGGCCCGTCTGGAGCTGACCGAGGAGGAGCTGGATCGCTACGTCGACCAGCTCGGCGCCGTGCTGGACCATGCCGCCGACGTGGCTGCCCTCGATACCAGCGGCGTGCCGCCGACGGCCCACCCCCTGCCGATGGAGAACGTGCTGCGGGAGGACGTGGCCGGGCCCAGCCTCGACCGAGACGAGGTCCTGCGCGAGGCGCCCGACAGTGACGGGGCCCGGTTCCGCGTCCCCCGCATCCTCGGTGAGGAGCCGTGAGCGGCGAGGCGGTGGTCGCCGTCGCCGACGCTGTCCGCCGCGGCGGCCGCTCGGCTCGGGAGCTGACCGAGCAGCACCTGGCCGCCATCGGCGCCGCCGAGACCGAGGTACACGCCTTCAACCTGGTAACGGCCGACGCCGCCCGGGCCGAGGCGGACGAGATCGACCGCCGGGTGGCCGCGGGCGAGGACGTGGGTCCGCTGGCGGGGGTGCCGGTCGCCCTCAAGGACAACATCTGCACACGCGGCGTGCCCACCACGTGCTCGTCCCGGATCCTAAAGGGGTGGCGGCCGCCGTACGACGCCACGGTGGTCGCCCGGCTGCGTTCGGCGGGCGCGGTGATCGTCGGCAAGACCAATCTGGACGAGTTCGCCATGGGGTCCTCGACCGAGAACTCGGCGTTCGGCCCCACCCGCAACCCTCGCGATCCCAGCCGGGTGCCCGGGGGATCGAGCGGGGGGAGCGCGGCGGCGGTGGCGGCCGGCTTCGCCCCGCTGGCCCTGGGGTCCGACACGGGCGGATCGATCCGTCAGCCGGCCGCCCTCACCGGCGTGGTCGGGGTCAAGCCGACGTACGGTGTCGTCTCCCGCTACGGGCTGGTGGCCTTCGCCAGCTCCCTCGACCAGATCGGACCCCTGGCGGGCAGCGTTGCCGACGCCGCCGCCCTCTTGGAGGCGGTCGCCGGACACGATCCCGAGGACTCGACCTCGCTACCGGAGGCCGCCCCGGCGGTGACGTCGATCCTTGAGGAGGGTGTCGACGGCATGAGAGTGGGCGTGGTGACCGAGCTGATGGATGGCGTGGCACCGGACGTGGCCGCCCGGGTCCGCCAGGCGGCCGACGCGCTGTCCAGCGCCGGCGCACGGGTCGATGAGGCGTCGGTCCCCGCCGCCGTCCACGGTCTGTCCGCCTACTACCTCATCGCCCCCGCCGAGGCCTCCTCGAACCTGGCCCGCTACGACGGCGTCCGCTACGGGCTGCGGGTCGAGGCGCCGGACATCACAGCCATGTACACCGCCACCCGCTCGGCCGGTTTCGGGTCCGAGGTGAAGCGGCGGATCATGCTCGGGACCTACGCCCTGTCGGCGGGCTACTACGACGCCTACTACGGCCAGGCCCAGCGGGTGCGGACGCTCATCATCGGCTCGTTCGACGCCGCCTACGCCAACTTCGACGCCCTCCTCGCCCCGACAACGCCGACCACCGCCTTCGCTCTGGGAGCCAAGACCGCCGATCCGCTGGCGATGTACCTCAACGACGTGTGCACCGTCCCCTCGAGCCTCGCTGGTCACCCGGCCATGAGCGTGCCCTACGGATCGGGCGACGACGGAATGCCGGTGGGCGTGCAGGTCCTGGCGCCGGCGCGCGGGGAGACCGTGATGTTCCGGGTTGGCGCGGCGCTGGAGGCGTCTGCGCCCGGCCCTGCCGGAGACCACGCGTCGGGAGTGCGCCCGGAGGCGCTGCGGTGAGCGGCGACTGGGAGACCGTCGTGGGCCTCGAGGTCCACTGCGAGCTGTCGACGGCCACGAAGCTGTTCTGCTCGTGCCGGAACGCGTTCGGCGACGAGCCCAACACCAACGTGTGCCCGGTATGCCTCGGCCTCCCGGGCTCGTTGCCGGTCCTGAACGCCGGCGCCGTGGAGCTGGCCATGCGGGTGGGCGACGCGCTGCACTGCGAGATCCGACCCTCGATCTTTCACCGCAAGAACTATTTCTATCCGGACATGCCGAAGGACTACCAGATCAGCCAGTACGACGCGCCGATCAACGTCGCCGGCTGGCTGGAGCTGGCCGACGGGGCCCGCGTCGGGATCGAGCGGGCGCACCTGGAGGAGGACACGGGCAAGACCACCCACGTCGGTCGGGGTGGGCGCATCCACGACGCCACCGAGTCATTGGTGGACTACAACCGGGCGGGCGTGCCCCTGCTCGAGATCGTGAGCGCGCCCGACATCCGCTCGGCCGAGCAGGCCCGTGTCTATGTCGGCGAGCTACGCGGCATCCTCATGGCCACCGGCGCCTCCGACGCCCGCATGGAGGAGGGCTCGCTCAGGGTCGACGCCAACGTCTCCGTTCGCCCGGCCGGCAGCGCCGATCTGGGGACCAGGGCGGAGATCAAGAACATGAACTCGCTGCGCTCGCTCGGACGAGCCATCGAGCACGAGGCAGAGCGTCAGGTGGCGCTGCTCGAGGGTGGCGAGACCGTCGTGCAGGAGACCCGGCACTGGAACGAGGCCGAGGGGCGCACCAGCTCGCTGCGGTCCAAGGAGGAGGCCTACGACTACCGCTACTTCCCGGAGCCCGACCTGTTGCCGGTCGCGCCGGACGACGCGTGGGTCTCGCGGGTGCGCGCTACCGCCACCACGCTGCCGGCCGAGCGCCGGGCGCAGCTGGCGACGGCAGCGGCTGCCGACGGCAGCGGGGACGGGGAGGTGCCGGCGGGACTGGTGGCCACCCTCGTCGAGCTCGATCTCGACGGCCTGGTGCTCGGCGCCATCGACGCCGGCGCCGACCCCAGGCTCGCAGTCAATCGGGCCGCCAACGAGGCGGCCGCTCACCCCGACGCAGCCCGCAAGCTCGACGCGGGCGCCTTCGCCGCCGTGCTGGCCATGGAGACCAGCGGGCGCCTGAGCGCGACCCAGGCCAAGACCGTGCTCGGCGTGATGCTGGAGGAGGGCGGGGATCCCGCCGACATCGCCAGGGCCCGAGGTTTCGAGGGGCTGTCGGAGGAGGCGCTGGCGGAGGTGGTGGACTCCGTCCTTGCCGCCAACCCCGAGGAGTGGCAGCGCTATCGGGACGGGGACCCCAAGGTGTCGCAGTACCTAGTGGGCCAGGTGATGCGGGAGACCCGGGGCAAGGCCAACGGGAAGGCGGTCATGGCCCTGCTGGCGGCTCGCAAGGGCTGAGGCCGGCCCGGGAGGCCGGCCCGGTGATCGATGCCTCGGCCCGCCAAAGCTGCGGCCGGCCCGGGAGGCCCGCCCCGTGCACGAACCCTGAGCCCGCCAAGGGCCGAGGCCCTAGGCTCGGGTGGATGCCTGAGACAGCGGAACCGGGAGCCACGTCTGCGAACCCCATGAAGCCGCGCAGCGGCGAGGTGACAGATGGTTTCCAGCGGGCGCCGGCTCGGGCCATGTTGCGGGCTGTTGGCATGACCGACGAGGACTGGAGCAAGCCCCAGGTCGGAGTGGCGTCCTCTTGGAACGAGGTCACTCCGTGCAACCTCACCCTCGACCGGCTGGCCCGGCGGGCCAAGGACGGGGTGCGGGCTGCCGGCGGCTTTCCCATCGAGTTCATGACCATCGCGGTGTCGGACGGCATCTCCATGGGCCACGAGGGGATGCGGGCGTCACTCGTGAGCCGCGAGGTGATCGCCGACTCGGTGGAGACCATGATGCACGCCGAGCGGTTCGATGCACTGGTGTCGCTGGCCGGCTGCGACAAGTCCCTGCCGGGAATGCTCATGGCCGCCGGCCGGCTCAACCTGTCGACGGTGTTCCTGTATGGCGGAACGATCCTGCCCGGCCAGCTGCGCGGTCGGGCCCTCGACATCGTGAGCGTCTTCGAAGCCGTCGGGTCTCACGCCGCCGGCGATATGAGCGCAGAGGAGCTCGCGCTCATCGAGCGTACGGCTTGTCCCACCGCCGGAAGCTGTGCCGGCATGTTCACCGCCAACACCATGGCTTCGGTGGCTGAGGCCCTGGGCATGGCCCTGCCCGGCGGCGCGTCGGCCCCGGCCGTCGATCGCCGGCGCGATGACCTCGCCTTCGAGAGCGGACGGGCCGTCGTGCGCCTGCTGGAAGCGGGGATCCGGCCCCGGCAGATCATGACCCGGGCCGCCTTCGAGAACGCCATCGCCGTGGTCATGGCCCTGGGCGGCTCCACGAACGCGGTGTTGCATCTCCTGGCCATCGCCCACGAGTCCGACGTCGAGCTCGGTCTCGACGACTTCGACCGGATCGGCCGCCGGGTCCCGCACCTGGCCGACACCAAGCCCCACGGCCGCTACCACATGATCGACATCGACCGCATCGGCGGCCTTCCCGTGGTGCTCGCCGAGCTGCTCGACGCCGGGCTGATCGACGGCGACTGCCTGACAGTCACCGGCCGCACCATGGCCGAGAACCTGGCCGAGATCTCGCCTCCCGCACCCGACGGCGACGTCGTGCACCGCATCGACGATCCGATCCACGCCGACGGGGGCATCGCCACGCTGTCCGGCTCGCTCGCCCCGGCGGGCGCGGTGGTGAAGGTGGCCGGCATCGACCAGTCGCGCTTCGACGGTCCGGCCCGGGTCTTCGACGGTGAGGACGGCGCCATGGAGGCCATCCTCGCCGGCGCCATCCAACCCGGCACCGTGGTCGTGATCCGGTACGAGGGCCCGAAGGGGGGGCCAGGGATGCGGGAGATGCTGGCGGTGACGGGGGCCATGAAGGGCGCGGGCCGGGGCGCCGACTGCGCCCTCTTGACCGACGGTCGGTTCTCCGGAGGCACGCACGGCTTCTGCATCGGCCACGTCGCGCCCGAGGCGGTCGACGGAGGGCCGATCGCCCTGGTTGCCGACGGGGACCGCATCGTGGTGGACGTGGCCGCTCGGACCGTCGATCTGCTGGTAGATCCGGTCGAGCTGCAGCGTCGCCGGTCCGAGTTGAAGCTGCCGCCGCCCCGCTATACCAGGGGCGTGCTGGCCAAGTACGCCCGCCTGGCGACGGGCGCCGATCTGGGAGCGGTGACCGAGCCCTGAGCGGACGGGGCGGCCTGGTTGTCACGGTCGCCGGGCTGGCCGTCCTACACTTGGGGGAGCGAGGAAGTCAGTCGGACTTGCTCAAGGTTAGAGAAGAGAGAGCGTTGGCAACAGGCACAGTGAAGTTCTTCAATGCCGAGAAGGGCTTCGGATTCATCTCCCGTGAGCAGGGTGACGACGTCTTCGTCCACTACTCCAACATCCAGGGCAGCGGCTACCGGTCGCTCGAGACCGGCCAGGTCGTCGAGTTCGACGTGGGTCCGGGCCGAAAGGGGGAGGAAGCTCAGAACGTCCGTCTCGTCTGACGAGACGATCGGCGTCCTGGGGCGCGCCCCCC
>DATBBR010000011.1 GCA_036270875.1 Acidimicrobiales bacterium | reverse complement strand
GCCGTCTGCGGTCAGTCCGACGTTTCGCTGGAACTCAGAGAGGGCGACCGAGGTGTCGTCGCCGAAGATGCCGTCGACCCGACGCGTGTCGAAGCCCAGCGCGCCGAGCCGCTGCTGGAGCTCGGCGACGTCGTCGCCACGCAGCATCGGGGTACGACGGTACAAGAGTCGGTCACCAAGCCCATAGCCCGCTTCGACGAGCGCCGACCAGGTTTGCGGTCCGCAGATCCCGTCGATCCGCAGCCCCCGGCGCTGTTGGAACTCCTTGACGGCGGCCTCGGTGTTGGCGCCGAACCGGCCCGGAGCGTCATCGGGGATCGAGAGGTCGACGACCGCCAACCGACGTTGGAGGTCCTGCACGTTCTCTCCGCTGGCGCCCCGCTGCAGCGCGAGCTCTCTTAGAGAACGCTCTGCAGCTCCTGCAGGAGCTGACCCTTGCCCTTGGCGCCGATGATGCGGAGCTGGGGCTCCCCGTCCCGGAACAAGATGAGCGTCGGGATGCTCATCACCTCGAAGCGACGGGCCGTCTCGAGGTTCTCGTCGATGTTGAGCTTGCCGATCCGCAGCTGCCCCTCCTGCTCGGTCGCGATCTCGTGGAGGATGGGGGCGATCATCTTGCACGGTCCGCACCACTCGGCCCAGAAATCGACGAGCACGGGCTCCTCCGATGACTTGACCTCCTCGTCGAAGTTGCTGTCACTGAGGGTGACGATGCTGGGGGGCACGGTCGGCGGACCTCCTCGAATCGGTTTGGATCATGCTACCTGTCAACCAGAACAGCGCTCTCGAGCGCACCATTCCAGCCATCCCGCCGGCGAGCGGCTCGTGCTGCATTATGCGTGTGATCGCGCCTGCGCTGCTGCGTGCTCCGCTGCCTCCAGCCAGCGCTCGGCGTCGATGGCCGCCATGCAGCCCGACCCAGCGGCGGTGACTGCCTGGCGGTAGACCGAGTCCTGCACGTCCCCAGAGGCGAAGACTCCCTCCACGCTGGTCTTGGAGCCGTCGTGGGTGGAGATGTAGCCATTCTGGTCCATGTCGAGCTGACCCCTGAACAGATCGGTGTTCGGGGCGTGGCCGATGGCCACGAACAGGCCCCCCAGCTCGAGGGCGGACTCCTCTCCGGTGATGACGTCGCGGAGCCGCACACCGGTGACCGAGCCTTCTCCATGGATCTCTGTCACCACCGAGTCCCAGCGGAAGTCGAGCTTGGGATTGCGGAAGGCGCGGTCCTGCATGATCTTGGACGCCCTGAGCTCCTTGCGGCGGTGGATCACGGTGACGGTCTTGGCGAACTTGGTGAGGAACAACGCCTCCTCGATGGCGGAGTCACCACCACCGACCACCCCGAGGTGTCGTTCCTTGAAGAAGAAGCCGTCGCAGGTGGCACACGTCGACACCCCGCGGCCCAGCAGCCGCTGCTCGGCGGGAAGTCCGAGCAGGAGCGCCCGAGCGCCCGTGGCGACGATCAACGAGCGGGTCTGGAACGTCGGCTCCGGGCTGCTCGCAGGGGTGTTGCCATCGGTCCACACCGAGAAGGGACGGCTCGAGAGATCCACCCGGGACACTTTGTTGGTGAGGATGTCGGCCCCGAAGCGGGCCGCCTGGGCCCGAAAGGTCCCCATCAGGTCGGGTCCCATCACCGCGTCCACGAAGCCGGGGTAGTTCTCGACGTCGCTGGTGAGCATGAGCTGACCGCCAGGCTGGTCGCCGGTGGACGACGGCTCACCCTCGATGACCAGCGGGGCCAGGTTGGCGCGGGCGGTATAGATGGCAGCCGTGAGCCCCGCGGGCCCGGAACCGACGATGATGACGTCGCGGATGTTGCTCAAGCTCTCACCCCTAGGACTTCGACCTTCTAAGTGTCCAGAGAAACAGTCCGGCGAGGGTGAAGATTCCACCCAGCATGGTGTAGCTGGCCCAGACCCGGCCGGGGAACAGGTAGATGTCCAGTAGGCGCAGCACGCCGACGGACGCCAGCGAGATCACGACCATGGCCACGGCGCTGGCGACGATCCCGTAGACGATCGCCCTGGCCACCAGGGTCAAGGGCCGGACCGACTTGTCCCGTACCGCGACGACGACGGTCTCGACTTTCTCGGTGGCCTGGGCGGGCCAGTCGCCCGAGGAGGCCCCGCCCACGGAGGTCATGGCTTAGAGACTACCCCTCGGTTCACGGCTTTAGACGTTGTGAGGGGGGCGTCGTGCCGGTGCGGCCTCCTCGCCGTCGGCCTGCAGACCCCTCCCTGGCGATTCAGGGGACCAGGAAGGTGACGCCGAGGGTGCCTGGACCCGAGTGGGCCCCGATGACGGGGCCGACGTCACCCAGGATCGTGTCCTCGCGGGGGAAGACCTCGGCCATCATGTCCCGGAAGGTCCCGATGTCTGGCGCAGCCGCGTCCATGATGGCGAGCTGCTCGATGTGGTCGTGCTGGCGGACTTTGTCGACCACGTATCGGAGCGATCGGCTGCGGGTCCGCTGCCTCGACTCCGCCTCGACGAGACCGTTGCGCACCTCGATGATCGGCTTGAACGACAGCAGCGAGCCCAGGAGCGCGCGCCCGCCGCTGATCCGCCCGCCCTTCTTGAGGTAGTCGAGGGTGTCGATGGCTCCGTAGAGCCGGGTGCGGGTGACGAGCTCCTGTGTGAGCAGGGTCACGTCCTCCAGGCCCTTGCCGTCTGCGCTCATGCGAGCCGCCGACAGGGCGATCAGGCCCTCGCCCATGGTGATGGAGCACGAGTCGATCACCCGCACCGGGAACCTGCTCCCGAGGCTCTCTGCCCCGGCGCTGGCGGACTGGAACGTTGCCGACAGGGCCGAGGATAGCGAGATGCAGACGGCGCCGTCGTAGCCGGAGTCCGCCGCCTCCTCGAACACCTGGCGGAAGGCGCCAGGGGAGGGGGCGGCGGTCTCCGGCAGGACCGGTGACGTCTCGCACCGGGACCAGAACTGCTCTGGGGTCAGGTCCCGCCGGTCGAGGAACTCGGTGTCGCCGAAGCGGATGGTGAGCGGCACGACGGTGATGTCGTGGCGCTCGGCCAGGTCGGGCGCCAGATCGCTGGCGCTGTCGGTCACGATCTTGATGCCGGCCATGGCGTCCTCACTCGGGGTCTCGGAGGCGGTGCGCCCCCCCTGTACGACCTTGGGGTTCCGCTGATGGTGACATGAGCCACACCCCTAGGCCCGTTCGCTCCGGAGTCGCAGCTGGGCGGCCAGGCCCGCAGCGAGCACGAACACCGCCACGCCGGCGGCGACCGACGCAAGGACTCTTACCAGCAAGCCGACGCCGCTCGAGTAGCCGATGGCGGCGGACACCAGAGCAACGACAAGCGCCATCACCAGGCAGATGACGGCCACCCGGAGCACGGGGCGGGCGATCATGCGGATGTCGACACCGATGCCCTTGCGCCGCAGGTCCCACAGGGCCACGCCGGTGGCGAGGGTGTACGCGATCGAGAATGACAGGGCCAGGCCCTTCGTCCCGAGCGGCCGGTACAGGGCGAAGGCCAGGACGATGTTGATCCCGTTCTCGATCAGGTACATGAAAAAGGCGGTGCGAGTGTCCTGCATGGCCTGGTACGCCCTCATGAGGAACAGGTACGCCGAGAAGCCGGGGATCCCCACGGCGAACAGGGCCATGGTGCTGGCGGTGGTCCTGGTGCCCTCCACCCCGACGGCACCATGGCCGAGCACGAGGGCGATGATGGGCCGAGCTAGCACCAGGTACCCGACGGTGGCGGGCAGCAGCACGACGAGGATGGCCCGCAACCCGGCGCTGAGGCGGTGGCGGAAGCCGGCGAGGTCCGCCACCGCCCACCGTTCGGCCAGGTCGGGTTGAATGGCGGTCATGATCGACACGGCCACGATGCCGTAGGGAAGCTGGAAGAACATGGCTGCGTAGTTGTAGGCCGACACGCCGCCGGCGATGGTGTCTGCCAGCGCGAGGACGATGAAGTTGGCGACCTGGTTGGCGAGCACGAAGCCGAAGGTCCACCCGGAGAGGCGCAGGATCGTGCGCACGGCGTCGTTGTGCCAGTCCCATCGCCATCGCAGGTGGGTGCGGGCCCGCCACAGGCTGGGGATCAAGGCCAGAGCCTGGACCAGGACGCCCGCGGTGGTCCCGATCCCGAGCAGCAGCAGGATCCCCCGGTCGTGCCGAATGCCCTGGAGCGTCGGATGGTGTACCAGGTGGGCGACCTCCAAGAGGACTCCGATCACCACCAGGTTGTTGAGAATGGGCACGAACATCGGCACCACGAAGCGCCGGCGCGAGTTGAGCAGGGCCGTCATCAGTGCGATCGCGCCGTAGAAGGCCACCTGAGGGGCGAACAGACGCAGCAGGGTGGTGGCCACGGCTCGCTGGTCGGCTGCGTTGGCGGAGTTGTTGGCCAGCGTGTAGAGGTCGATGATCACCGGTGCCAGGAGCACGAAGACGATCGTCACCACGACGAGCAGCACGGCCGAGAGGGTCACGACAGACGAGATTGCCTTCCACGCCTCGTCGTCGGAGCGCGTGGCCAGGCGGTCGACGAACACCGGGATGAAGGTCGCCGAGAGCACCCCACCGATCACCAGGTCGAAGATGATGTTGGGCGTGTTGTTGGCGAGGTTGTAGGCGTCGGCGAGCGGGTTGATGCCGAGGGCGTACGCCAGCACGAACAACCGTGCGAAGCCGGTGAGACGTGACAGGAGGGTCCCGACGGCCATGGCGCCAGTGGTGCGACCCAGGGCTGAAGGCCACGCCCGGCGTGGCCCGGACGCGCTGCGACCGCTCGGAGGCGCTGGGGGCGCCGGCTGTACAGGCCAAGGGAGAGTGTCGTCGCTCAATGTCCGGGCCGCACCAGCCGTCGGCTGCGCTCGCGTCGGCGCATGATGAGATAACGCGCCCACCACCCCAGCAGAAAGGCGCCCGCCCCGACGGACAACGCGATGGCGACCGCCGAGGTGGCTGTCGACCTCACCGTGAACCGACTGTTGAGGAGTACGAGGTCGCCGTTGGGCGAGACCAGCGACACCGAGAGGGGGAAGTCGCCGGAGGCGCGGGCGCTCACGTCGAAGTACTCGGGATTGTCCCGCCGGTCGAGGGCAAGTACCTGCGTGGAGCCGTTCGGGAAGGTGAGCTTGTCGCTGGCGACGGTGAGGACGGCGTGGACGGTGAACCCGGCCTGGGAGATGACCGTGATGGGAATGCGGCCGGTGCGGGACGTGAGGGTGATGGTGCGGTCCTGTGCCAGCGTCAGCTTGCCGAGCTGGGCGCCGATCTGGTCCTGCACCCCCGACATGTAACGGGCCTGGTCCGGCGGGCGCAGGTCGCTCGACTGACCCACCAGAAGCATGTCACCCATCTCACCCAGCAGGCGCGGATCGTTGCTCACGACGGTGGAGAACGAGGCGAGACGGCGCTGGGCCGATCGCAGCGCGGCGACGGGCACGCGTGCGTCGCTGGTCTGGGTGACCAGCTGACGGACCACGGGCGCGCCGCTCGGGCCGACGGCGGGAATGCTGGCGTCGAGCGACGCCAGGGTCAGCGGTTGCACGATCGGGCTCTGGGTCAGGCCGTCGAGGGCGGCGCTGAGGAAGGCGGAGCTCGACGGCCAGTCCAGCGGCGCCTCGACGACGACGGCGCGCGGCTGACTCGATCCCGGCTGCTCGAAGTAGATCTCGGCCAGGTCGGCGAGTAGCTGGTGGGCCGCAAGGACCTGGTCCCCGCCCGAGGTGAAGTGCGACGACAGCCCCGAGTCAGCCGCCGTGACCAGTGGCTGGCCGGGCTCGCTCCCCGCCAGCTGGAATGGCTGCGTCAGGGTCAGCTTGCCCGCCGAGGCGGCGAGGCTCGTATCGGGCACCACGAGGTGGTCGACTCCCTCGGACCGGAGGGGTCCGACGTCGGCTTGGTCGATCGGGCCGACCGTGACGAGGGTGTGCGGGTTCGACGGCGCGTGAAGGGTGGTGCCCAGCACCTGGCTACCCCTGGCCACCTGCGCGGTGGCCTGGTCGGCCAGACCGACGTCGGACAGACCAGACAGGCTGACCGGCACGTACGGCCCCGTGAGCACCTGCTGGAGAGGGTCGGCTGCCACGGCGTTGAACGTGGCGAGGGTCTGATGATCAGCGGGCCGGGGGCTCTCGGCCAGCGCCTGCATGGTCTCGGGCGTGGGTGCCAACGTCACCGGAACCGTCTCGTGGCGGGCGAGTGAGCCGGCAAGCTCTGACAGCTGGCGGGACTGCTCCGGCGGCAGGCTCCGGTGGCCGTCGGGAGCGAGCGCGGGTGGCGCATGGGCGGGCTGGATCCACGTGAAGCCCAGCTTGCTGCCGGTGGTTGGCGCCTTGGCGAAGACCAGATGTGTCGTGAAGCGGTCGAGGGGCCGGTTCACCGCCTGGTCCTCGAGCTCGACCTGGACGGGATAGACGCCCTCACACCCGTTGGGACAGGAGCTGAGATCGAGGTTCCGTTCAGCAGGCGCCGCCGGCGCCTGCGGCGCCGTGGCAATGGGGGACGAGACAATGGGGATGGTGACGATCACGTCGCCGGCCGGGCCCGGCGGAAGGGTGCTGACGGGAACGGGCGGAAGCTCGCGCAGCACGCCGACGTCGCGGCCTTGCAGCGTCTGGCTGAAGGCCGAGCGGCTGGTGAGCCTGTTGAACACGGTGACCGACACGGCGAGGTTCGCCCGGGGGACCGCGGACGAGATGGCGAGGCGGAGCTGGAAGCTCTGTCCAGGACTGACCCAGGGCGTCTGCTGGGCAAGGGTGACGCGGCCGCCCGGTGAGGGGCCCGCGTTCGCGCCTGCGGCGCCCGTCGAAGCGATCCCGCTGACGGCCGCGCCCGAGACCCCGGCTCCCGCGAGAGCCAGGACGACCGCCGTCAGCCTCGCCGCTCGGAGGGTCATGGCCGGACGCCGGCGCTCAGGACCGAGAGACCTCGCGGCTCGCGTCGAAAGCCGAGACCCTCGTACAGGGCGAGGGCCTTGCGGTTCTCGAGCTGGGTATTGACCGAGGCGCGATCGACTCCCCTCCGCTGCAGCCAGACGAGGCCGTCGAGCACCAGCGCCTTCCCCACGCCACGGCGCTGCCATGACGGGTGCACGGCGAGGCGCTGCAAGAACCCGTGCCCCCCAGCGCGGCCGGTGATCGCGTAGCCGAGGATCCCCGTAGCCACGGTCGGATCCGGCCGCGCGCCCACGGCCACCCGGAAGCGGGCACGGGGGGTGGCATTGAGCGCGTCGGTCAGCCCCGCCTCGTCCAGCTGCCAGAACGGATCGAAGGCGAGGTGGTCCAGCGCCAGCACGCGTGGCCGATCGGCGCTGTGTGCCCGGCGGATCACCACGTCCTGATGGGCGTGGCGCCGCGACCCGTCCGTCACCCGCGTCAGGTCAGCGCTCAGGACGTGGAGGCTTTCCTCCACCCGGAACCCGGCGCGGATGAACGCCGCCTGCTCCGGCGCGGCCAGAGCCCCGGTGACGACCTGGGAGAAGCCGTGACCCGCGAGCTGGTCGAGGCACCGCCGCACGAACGCCACGGAGGGGGGCGGGGTACCGGCGAGGGGGCTCAGATGGGCGACCCGGTCGTCGCCCTGCCACGGCCCGATCCGAGCCTGCTCGGCCCCCCAGCGGACGACCTGGACGTTGGCTGTGCTCACCTTGTATCGGAGCCTACAGAGGGAGGTGGGGGCGGTGGCAGCCGCGGCGAGCGGCGCCCCTGGCGCCCGATAACCTCGACCGCGTGGCCGTCCTCTTCGGTACCCACACCGCCTATCTCGATCACGACACGGGCGCCGGTCATCCCGAGCGACCTGCCCGGCTGCGTGCTGTCTCCCGGGGAATCGAGCACGCCGGCCTGACGGACCTCCTCGTTCCGTTCTCGCCCCGGCCGGCCACCCGGGCCGAGCTGGAGGCTGTCCACTCGCCCGAGCACCTCGATGCCGTGGAACGGTTCTGCCGAGCCGGCGGCGGCGCGCTCGACGCGGACACGACGGCCGGCGAGAGCTCGTGGCAGGCAGCCACGGTGGCGGCGGGCGCTGGCGTCGAGGCCATCGAGCGACTGGACCGCGGTGAAGCCGACGCCGCCTTTCTGGCGGTGCGCCCTCCGGGGCATCACGCGACGCCCGTGCGGGCGATGGGCTTCTGTCTCCTCAACAACGTGGCGGTGGCGGCCGCAGCCTTGGCCAACCGGGGGGAGCGCGTCCTCATCGTCGACTGGGACGCCCACCACGGCAACGGCACGCAGGACGCCTTCTACTCCGACCCGAGAGTGCTGTACGTCTCGATGCACCAGTTCCCCCTCTATCCGGGCACGGGTCGGCTCGACGAGACGGGGGAGGGGGCCGGAGCGGGCACGACGATCAATTTTCCATTCCCACCGGGCACGACTGGTGACACCTATCGAGCGGCGTTGGACGAGGTGTTGACGGGCGCGGTGGAGTCCTTCGCTCCCAGCTGGGTGATCGTCTCCGCCGGCTTCGATGGCCACCGGGCCGACCCCCTGACCGATCTCGGCCTGTCAGCGGGCGATTTCGCCGATCTGATGACCGCGGCCACCGGCTCGGTCGGCCCCGGGCGGCGACTGGCGTTCCTCGAGGGGGGCTACGACCTGACGGCGCTGGCCGAGTCGGCCGGTGCCTCGATCGCCGCCTTGGCGGGCGTGTCGTACCGCCCCGAGGCGCCCACGTCAGGCGGCCCTGGCGGGGCCGTGGTGGCGGCATCGAGGCTCATCTGGGAGCGCGAGGGCATCTCGAGGCCCTCCCCCAGAGCCGGCAGCCACGGCTGAGGAGCCGGCGATGGTCCCCGAGCGGCTGGCGCCGCTCATCGAGGAGGCGTCCGAGCTGGCGGAGCGGTTCAGCTCCGCCGGCCGCACGCTCTACCTGGTCGGTGGCACCGTGCGTGACGCGATTGCCGATCCCCGCATCGACCTCGGCGCCGTGGACCTCGACTTCACGACCGACGCCTCGCCCGAGGAGGTCGAGGGTCTCGTGCGGGGATGGGCCGATGCCGTGTGGTTGCAGGGCAAGAGCTTCGGCACCGTTGGATTTCGCCACAAGGGACGCCGCTACGAGATCACCACGCACCGGGCCGAGGTCTACCGGCCCGACTCGCGCAAGCCGACCGTCCGTTTCGCCGACGACGTGGAGACCGATCTGTCCCGCCGCGACTTCACCGTCAACGCCATGGCGCTGCGGCTCCCGTCGGTCGAGCTGATCGACCCGTTCGGGGGGCTCGCCGATCTTGCCCAGCGCAGGCTCCGTACGCCGCTCAGCCCCGAGGTGTCCTTCAACGACGACCCGCTCAGGATGATGCGGGCGGCGCGGTTCATCGCCGGTTACGGCCTGGCGCCGGAGCCGGCGCTCGTGGACGCCGTGCGCCACCTGCACGACCGGCTAGGGATCGTCTCGCCCGAGCGCATCCGCGACGAGCTCGACAAGCTGGTGACCGTCGAGCACCCTACCGACGGCCTGTGGTTCCTCAGCGACACCGGTCTGGCCGGCGAGTTCCTACCGGAACTGCCGGCCCTGGCGCTCGAACAGGACCCGGTGCACCGCCACAAGGACGTCCTGGCCCACACGATCGCCGTGGTCGAGCGGGCGCGCCCGGACCGCCTGCTGCGGCTGGCCGCCCTGCTCCATGACATCGGGAAGCCGGCGACGCGCCGTATCGGTTCTGACGGGGTGTCGTTCCACCATCACGAGGTTGTCGGCGCGCGCATGGCCCGGGAGCGGATGCGGGCGCTCCGGTATCCGAACGACGATATCGAGGTGGTCTCCCGGCTGGTCGAGCTGCATCTGCGGTTCCACACCTACCGGATGGGTTGGACCGATCGCGCTGTGCGCCGCTACGTGCGCGACGCGGGACCGCTGCTCGACCCCTTGAACGAGCTGACGCGCGCCGACTGCACGACCCGGAGCGCGACCAAGGCCCGGGCGTTGTCAAGGCGAATGGACGAGCTGGAGCGTCGCTTGGAGGAGCTGCGAGCCCAGGAGGAGCTGGATGCCATCCGGCCCGACCTCGATGGTCACCAGATCATGGAGCAGCTCCAACTGGCGCCGGGGCCCGAGGTGGGAGAGGCGCACGATTTCCTGCTGGAGCTACGCCTCGACGAAGGACCCCTGGGAGAGGACGAGGCCAGACGCCGGCTTTCCCAATGGTGGAAGGAGCGCTCGCCGGCCGGTCACTGACCGTCGGCGAAACGCTCCACCATCTCAGCGGCGTCCTCGTCCCGGTACTGCTCGGGGGGCGACTTCATGAAGTAGGCCGACGGCCCGAGCAGGGGCCCACCCATGTTGCGGTCGAGGGCGATCTTGGCGCAGCGAACGGCGTCGATGATCACCCCCGCCGAGTTGGGTGAGTCCCACACCTCCAGCTTGAGCTCAATGTTCAACGGGACGTCGCCGAAATTGCGGCCCTCGAGGCGGATGTAGGCCCACTTGCGATCGGCCAGCCAGCTGACGTGGTCGGACGGACCGATGTGGACGTCGTCGTCCCGGATCCCGTGTTGCAGCTGGCTTGTCACCGACTGCGTCTTGGAGATCCGCTTGGACTCGAGACGCTCCCGCTCCAGCATGTTCTTGAAGTCCATGTTGCCGCCGACGTTGAGCTGGTAGGTGCGGTCGAGGGCCATTCCCCTGTCCTCGAAGAGCCGAGCCAGAATGCGGTGCACGATCGTCGCACCAACCTGGCTCTTGATGTCGTCTCCGATGATCGGCACGCCGGCCTCGGTGAACCGCCGAGCCCATTCGGGGTCGCTGGCGATGAAGACGGGGATGGCATTGACGAAGGCCACGCCGGCCTCCAGGCAGGCGGCGGCGTAATGGCGCTGCGCCTCCTCGGATCCGACGGGGAGGTAGCCGACGAGGACGTCGGCCCCGGTGCGCCGCAACACCTCGGTGACGTCGACCGGCTCGGCCGGCGACTCGTCGATCTCGAGGCGGTAGTACTTCCCGAGACCGTCGAGGGTGGGGCCCCGGCTGACGGTGACTCCGAGCTCGCCCACCTCGGCGAACCGGATGGTGTTGTTGTGCCCGGCGGAGATGGCCTTGCTCAGGTCGAGCCCCACCTTGGTCGCGTCCACGTCGAAGGCCGCTACGACCTCGACGTCGCCGACGTGGTAGCCGCCGAGCACGACGTGCATCAGTCCCGGCACCGTCTCTGCCGGCTCGGCGCTGCGGTAGTACTCGATGCCCTGCACGAGGGCGCTGGCGCAGTTGCCGACCCCGGCGATTGCGACCCGGATCTTGCTCATCGGTTGTCCTCCGTCTCGGCGGCCTGCCGACGTCGCTCGGCTGGCGTCTGCTCCCCACGTCGGGCCGAGCTGCGCTCGGCGGCGATGAGGCGATCGAGCCATGAGATGTCCCGCTCGGTCGTCTCGGTGTTGTGCTCCACGAGGGAGCGCGTATAGGCGTCCAGGCGTTGGCGCCCGGCCTTGATCGTCTGGCGCGTCTTGGCGAGTCGCTGGACCAGCTGGGCCCGCCTTCGTTCGAGCAGGCCCAGCCGCCCCTCTGGCGGCAGGTGACGGGCGAAGGCGAGCCGAAGAGTGAAGCTGCGATCGTCACCGTCCGACTGGGCATCGGCCACCAGCAGTTCTTCGAACAATCGCTGACCCTGCTCGGTGATCCCGTAGACCTTCTTCCCCCGGCTGCCTCTGATCACGCCCCGGGCCCGGTAGGCGGCGCGTTCTCCGCCGAGCGAGCCCGTCATGGGAATGCTGGCGATGGGTCGGTTGGCCTCGACCCCCTTCACCGCGCCGGCAGCCTCGAGACGGGCGAGGGCGGGATAGAGGGAGCCGAACGAGACGCTCGACAGCGGCCCGAGCGTCTCGCCGAGCAGCTTCTTGAGCTGGTAGCCGTGGAGCTCCTGTTCCTTCAGCAGGCCGAGGATGGCCATCTCCAACACGTCGTGCTCCGTCCCGTCTCATCGCCAGGCCGAATCCCGGCCGGGGCGCTCCCGGCCGGCTTCGACCACCGGCCGACCTACCGGCCCCTCGTCACGGGAAGGGGCCGATGTATCGGATCGATATATCGACATGCTAGCAAGGTCGCAGCCGATCGGCGATCGGGCGGGCTCGCGGGCGGTGCTCGGGCGCGACTGGACAGGGCTTGGCGTCTGACGGGGGGCGGTAGCCTGGCGCCGTGAGCTTGCACCCCCAGTCGCTTCGGGGCCGCCGCCCGTCGTCCGGGCTCTCCGGCGACGTTGATTACCGCCTGGCCCGAAACGCCGTGGTGAGCGAGCTCAAGCGAGGGCGGATGTCCCGTCTCGACGTCTGTGACGCTCAGCCCGAGTTGCTGCGTGCCGCGCGCAACGTGGGCACGTCGACCGGGGAGGACTGCCCGATCTGCGAGGAGGCCAAGCTCGTGCTGGTCTCGTTCGCCTTTGGTCCCCGCCTCCCCGCCAGCGGGCGCTGTCTGACGACGGAGCAGGAGCTGGCCAAGCTGTCCCAGCGGGCCAGCGAGCTCGTCTGTTACGTGGTCGAAGTGTGCCCGGAGTGCTCGTGGAACCACCTGGCCAAGATGTTCCTCGTCGGGGGGCGCTACCGGGGCTGACCCGGCCGATCCGCAAGCGCGTCCGCCGCCTGGCCTAGGGCTCCGGGGCCGCCTCGGCCGGCTCGTGGGGATAGAGCGAGCGGCACGAGAAGCACCAGAGCTCGATCTCCTCGACTCTCGTCGTCGACCCGGGCGTGTCCCACGACTCCGGCACCACGTAGAGCCGGTGCACGGCGACCAGCTCGTCGTCCTCGCCGGCGCAGTTCTCGCACACGCGCTCCACCAGGGTGACAGTACACTCGGGTCACCGCCGGCAGCCGAGTGGCGCTGGACGGCAAGGAGGCTGGCATGGCTGAGGAAGGGACCGTTCCCGCCGTACGATCGCGCAAGCGGGCGACGGGGAGCCCACCGTTGGTGATGGTCACCGCGTATGACGCGCCAACGGCGCGCATTGCCGATCAAGGGGGCGTCGATCTGATCCTCGTCGGCGATTCTCTCGCGATGGTCGTCCTGGGCTACGACGACACGTTGCACGTGACCGTCGACGACATGGCGCACCACGTGGCCGCGGTGAGGCGGGCGGGGCCCCGGCCTCTCGTCGTGGCCGACCTGCCGTGGATGAGCTATCACGTCGACGAGGCCGACACCGTGCGCAACGGTGCCGCCCTCGTTCGGGCGGGGGCCCAGGCGGTCAAGCTGGAAGGAGGGCGTCGCCGCGCTCGCATGGTGGCCGCCCTGGCCGATGCGGAGATCCCGGTCATGGGGCACCTGGGTCTGACTCCCCAGTCCATGCACGTGATGGGGGGATTCACGGTCCAGGCCCGCGAGGCCGAAGCGGCGAGGAGCCTCCTCGCCGACGCCCGTGCCCTTCAGGACGCCGGCTGCTTCGCTCTCGTGCTGGAGGGCATACCGGATGTCGTCGCCGGAATGGTGACCGAGGCCGTGGAGATCCCCACCGTCGGGATCGGCGCCGGCCCCTGGTGCGACGGCCAGGTGCTGGTGTTCCACGACCTCGTTGGCCTGGAGGACCGCAAGGCTCCGAAGTTCGTCCGCCGCTACGCCTCGCTCGCGACTGATGCCGCGGCCGCGGTCACGTCCTTCGCCGCCGATGTTCGGGCTGGACGCTTCCCCGCCGACGCCGAGAGCTATCACCTGAAGGATGAGGTGGCGGCCAGTCTGTGGTCAGCGGCCCAGCCCCGGCGCCCGGCCGGCGAGGTCGTCCCCGTCGGCACCGGCAAGAGGGAGTCCTCAGGCGCCGGCCGCGACCGGCGGTGATCGGCCGGCGGACGCCGCAGGTCGCGATGCGTCGCGCGCGCTGAATCCATTCATCATCTCTGACACACCCCCGCGTCATACTCGGTGGTGAGATGAGTAGATCGCAGACGTCGACTAGCATGATCAAGTTCCAGCCACCCCTGCCCCGGATGGACCGGGGCCCCGGACGCAGGTGCGCCGGGTCCAGAGGGAGGTGAGCCGCTGTGCGGCCCTACGAAGTCATGATCATCCTCGACGCCAGCCTGGAGGAAGATGCCATCCGGGCGGTCATCGACCGGGCCACCGAGATCATCCAGTCCCGCGGGGGCAACCTCGCCCGGGTCGACCGGTGGGGCAAGCGCCGTTTCGCCTACGAGCTCGACCATCGCTGGGAGGGTTACTACATCCTCCTGGAGATCACGGCCGAGCCGGCGGCGTTGACCGAGCTTGCCCGGGTGCTCTCCCTCACTGACGAAGTGCTTCGTCACAAGGTCATACGGCTGCCCGATCGGGTGGCGGGACTCGTCGGTCCCGGCGCCCGAACCGGAGCCAAGGCCGAGGCGAGCTGACTCTCGAACGGAGGAATCATGTCGAATGGCAACAACGTCACCCTGGTTGGAAACATCACGCGCGATCCGGAGCTGCGGTTCACCCCGACGGGGCAGGCCACCGCGTCCTTCGGCCTCGCCGTCAACCGACGCTGGCAGAACCGCCAGACCCAGGAATGGGAGGAGGCCACATCCTTCTTCGACGTCGTCTGCTGGCGGGAGATGGCCGAGAACGCCAGCGAGAGCCTCGTCCGGGGCTCCCGGGTGCTCGTCACTGGTCGGCTCGACCAGCGCAGCTGGGAGAACGCCGAAGGTGAGCGGCGATCGAAGATAGAGGTGGTGGCCGACGAGATCGGTCCGAGCCTGCGCTGGGCGACGGCCCAGGTCACCAAGAACGAGCGTCGGGGCCCCGGCGGCGGTGACGGCGGCTCCGGAGGTGGCGGGGGCGGGAGCCCCCGCCCCGTCGCCGCCAGCCAGTCCTCTGGTTACGACCACAGCGAGGAGCCCTTCTGATGCCCCGCGGCGGTGACAGGGATCGGTCGAAGCGGTCGCCCAAGGACACTGGGCGCAGAACCAAGAAGAAGGTCTGCATCTTCTGCAAGGACAAGATCGACTGGGTCGACTACAAGGATGTGAACCTGCTCAGGAAGTTCATGAGCGATCGCGGCAAGATCCGGGCCCGGCGGGTCAGCGGCAACTGCGCGCAGCACCAGCGCGACGTCGCCGTGTCCATCAAGACGGCCCGGGAGCTGGCCCTGCTTCCCTACAGCCAGCGGACCATGACCGAGCGTTCCGGCCGGGGCGGGCGTGGCTCGCCCAGGTCCGTCGTGCCTAGTGGGCAGCCGGAGGTCGGAGCGACGCCCGTTCCGCCCGGCCGACCCGATGGCGCAGGTGAAGCTCCGGTGCCGCCCGAGCCGGCCGCCGATGGGGCCGAGCGCGAGCCGGCGCGCCCGCCAGCACCCGTGGGGGCCGACGCGCGTGGCGGCGGTGACCAGTGAAAGTCGTCCTCAGGGCCGACGTGAGCGGTGTCGGCAAGCGCGGCGACATCGTCGAGGTGGCGGACGGCTACGCCCGCAACTTCCTGGTGCCGAAGGGCCTCGCCATGCGGTCGACACCGGGGGTGACCGCTCAGGCCTCGGCGATGCGCAAGGCCCGCGACGTGCAGGACGCCCGCCAGCGCGAGGGGGCAGAGACCGTGGCGCGCCAGCTCGTGCCCACCCCGATCCGGATACCGGTGCGGGCAGGCTCCGAGGGGAGGCTGTTCGGCTCGGTCACGGCCGCCGACGTGGCCCAGGCCGTCACCGAGCAGGTGGGCGTGGAGCTGGACCGGCGTCGGCTCCTCCTGGAGGAACCCATCAAGACGCTCGGGGTCCACGAGATCACCGTGAAGCTGCACCCCGAGGTCGAGTTCCAGCTCACCGTGGAGGTCGTGAGCAGGGCGTCAGCCCGCACGGGCTGAGCGCTCCACCCTGGCGCACCCACAGGCGGTGAGGAAGCGGCACCCGCCGTTAGCCACCGTCCTGACGAAATGGCGGCCACCCGAGGCATTGGTCCCTCTGTCCCTATAGCCGAGTCGGTGGAACGGCACGAGCCCGCCGCCAGGGCTCTCGGGCGTTGGGGTGCGACAGGTGCAGCTCGATGACGACCCCGTTGGCCGAGCCAAAGATCCCACTCAGCGAGTCCGGCGCGGGCAGCGGTGCCGCAGGAGAGCACTGACCTGCACAGATCGTGCGTCAGGAGGGGCCAGCTATCCGCGTGGCTGACACACCCTCTCGGTACGGTCGGCCCCATGTTCGGCGGCGGCTGGTGTGGAGAACTCCGGGTTAATCCCCAGCAACATCAACAAGTTCTGCCCCTAGCGACCCACAGGGCTGAGCGGCGAGGGTAGGGCGGCATGGTCCAATCGCTCGATGACGCCCGCCGCAGGGGGCGAAATGGCGCCGGAGGGCGTGTCCCGCCGCACAACCTCGAGGCCGAGGAGTCGCTCCTCGGGGCGATGATCCTCTCGCGGGACGCGATCGCCACGGCGGTCGAGCGCTGCGCGGCAGAGGATTTCTACAAGCCGGCCCACGGTCACGTCTTCGACGCCGTCACCACCCTGTATGCCCAGGGCGAGCCGGCCGACCCGGTCACCATCGCCGACGAGCTGCGGCGAGCCGGCCTGCTCGACGCCATCGGGGGCCCGGCGACGCTCATCTCGCTCCAGGCCAACACCCCTGCCATCTCCAACGCCGGCCGCTACGCGCGCATCGTCGAGGAGCACGCACTCCTTCGCCGCATGATCGGCGTGGCGGCCGAGATCGCCGAGCTCGGCTATGAGGTGCCCGAGGACGTGACGGCAGCGGTGGACCGGGCCGAGACGATGGTGTTCGAGGTGGCCCAGCGCCGCGGGGTCGACACCGTCGCCACGGTTCGGGACCTGCTGGCCCGCACCCTGGACAACCTGGAGTCGCTGTACGACCGGGGGGACGCCATCACCGGCATCCCGACCGGGTACAACGACCTCGACGAGCGCTTGTCGGGCCTGCAGCCGTCCAACCTCGTCATCGTCGGGGCCAGGCCCAGCATGGGCAAGACGTCGTTCGCCCTCGGCCTCGTGGCCCACGCGGCCATGGAGAGTCGCCTTCCCGTCCTATTGTTCTCGCTGGAGATGAGCCACCTCGAGCTCACCCAGCGACTTCTGTGCGCCGAAGCCCGGGTGGACGCCACTCGCATGCGCAACGGCCGGTTGCTCGAGTCGGACTGGCCCAAGATCAGCACGGCGATCGGCCACCTGGGAGAGGCGCCGATCTTCATCGACGACAACCCCAACATCACCGTGATGGACATCAGGGCCAAGGCTCGGCGACTGAAGAGCCGGGAAGGTCTGGGGCTCGTGGTTGTCGACTACCTCCAGCTGATGTCCGGCCGCAGCACGGCGGAGAACCGTCAGGTGGAGGTGTCCGAGATCAGCAGGGGGCTCAAGATCCTGGCTCGCGAGCTCGAGGTGCCGGTCGTGGCCCTGTCCCAGCTCTCCCGCAACCTCGAGCTGCGAGCGGACAAGCGGCCCGTGCTCGCCGACCTGAGAGAGTCCGGCTGCATGCCGGCCTCCACCAGGTTGCTCCGGGCCGACAACGGCCAGGAGGTGACCCTGGGCGAGCTCGTGCTGAGTCAGGAGCAGCCGCTCGTGTGGTCATTGAACGAGGACTGGAGGATGGAGCCCCGCCGGCTCGTCAACGCCTTTCCCTCGGGCGTCAAGCCAGTCTTTCGCCTTCGGCTGGCATCTGGATACGAGGTCGAGGCGACGGCGAACCATCAGTTCCGGACCGTGACCGGGTGGACCCGACTCGACGAGCTCGCGATCGGCGATCACCTGGCGGTTCCACGGCGGATACGACAGCCCGTCAAGCCCGGTGCCTGGTGCGACGACGAGCTGATCCTCTTGGGCCACCTCCTGGGGGACGGCTCGATGGGGCCCAACGGCGTCAAGTACGCGACAGCCGATCCGGCCAACAAGGTGGCAGTTGAGCAAGCCGCCCACCGGCTGTTCGGGATCACGGTCGAGGGCGGCCAGCAAGGAAGGACCTGGTTGCTGTGGTTTCCTGCGCCCTACCGACTGACTCATGGGAGGCGCCACCCGATCCGCAACTGGCTCGAGCCATTGGGGCTTTGGGGCGCCCGTTCGCCGGACAAGTTCATCCCTGAAGAGATCTTCGGGCTCAGCGACGAGCAGGTCAGCCTCTTTCTCCGTCACCTGTGGGCAACCGATGGCTCGATCACCATGAGTCGCAATGCTCGTGGCCCCCTGGTGCGTGCGTACTACGCGACCACGAGCCGACGCCTGGCCGATGGGGTACGCCGAGCACTCCTCCGGCTCGACATCCGTACCCGACTGGCCAGGACCCGGAAATCGGGGTACCGGGACTGTTGGCACGTGCGGATCGATGGAGCTCAGCAGACCTCGGACTTCCTCAGGGTCGTCGGCTGCCACGGGGAGCGGGGAGCGCGGATCGCGGAATGTCTGGATGTCCTCGCGGCCATCAAGACGAACCCGAACGCCGACCTGGTGCCGTGGGCGGTCGCCGAGCGGGTGAAGGCCTCCATGAGGGACGCCGGAGTGACCGGCCGTGCGATGGCGACGGCGTTGCACGAGGGGTACTGCGGGTCATACCTGCTCGGCGACGCCAGGCGGCCCCGGCGCTTCTCGAGGCCTCGCCTGGCTCAGATGGCGACTGTGGTCGACGACCCCGAGCTTCGTGCGCTGGCGTCGTCCGAGGTGATGTGGGACGAAGTGGTCGAGATCGTCCCGGTGGGGCAGGTGCCCACCTTTGACGCCACCGTGGAGGGTACGCACAACTTCGTGGCCAACGGGGTGATCGCCCACAACTCGCTGGAGCAGGACGCTGACGTCGTTCTGTTCATTTACCGCGACGAGGTGTACCACCCGGACTCGCCGGATCGCGGAACAGCGGAGGTCATCCTGTCGAAGCACCGGAACGGTCCGACGGGGCTGACCCAGCTGGCGTTCCTCGAGCACTACACGCGCTTCGCCAACATGGCTCGGGTGTGAGTGGCAACCTACCGGGATGACCGAGACAGCGACGCGCATCTCCGAGTCCGTCGAGTGGCGGGCCCTCGAGGCCCACCACGCTCAGGTCGAGGACATCCATCTCCGGGAGCACTTCGCCCGGGATCCGCACCGGGGTGAGGCCATGACGGTCGAGGCGGCCGATCTTCACCTGGACTACTCCAAGAACCTGATCACGCGCGAGTCGCTGGGGCTCCTCCGGGCGCTGGCCGAGCGGGCCGAGATCCGTCAGCGGGCCGACGACATGTTCAGCGGCCGGCGGATCAACGTCACGGAGAACCGGCCCGTGCTGCACGTGGCCCTGCGCGCGCCGGAGGGTGCGTCGATCGTCGTCGACGGCACCAACGTGGTGCCCCAGGTCCATGCCGTGCTCCGGAAGATGCGCGACTTCAGCGGGCGGGTGCGCAGCGGCGAGTGGACGGGCTACACGGGACGACGCATCGTCAACGTCGTCAACATCGGGATCGGTGGCTCCGATCTGGGCCCGGCCATGGCCTACGAGGCGCTGAAGGACTACAGCGATCGGTCGATGACCGTTCGCTTCGTCTCCAACGTGGACGGCACCGACATCTGGGAAGCGACCCGTGACCTCGATCCGGCCGAGACCCTGTTCGTGGTGTCGTCGAAGACCTTCACCACGCTCGAGACGCTGACCAACGCCCACACGGCGCGGGACTGGCTGGTGGGCGCGCTCGGAGACGACAAGGCCGTCAGCCGGCACTTCGTCGCCGTCTCCACCAATCGGGCCAAGGTGGAGGAGTTCGGCATCGACGTCGACAACATGTTCGAGTTCTGGGACTGTGTCGGTGGCCGGTACTCCTACGACTCCGCCATCGGGCTGTCGCTCATGCTGGCGATCGGAGCCGACAGCTTCATGGACATGCTCGCCGGCTTCCACGCCATCGACGAGCACTTCCGCAGCGCGCCCCTCGAAGCCAACATGCCGGTGGTCCTCGGCCTCATCGGGGTCTGGTACGACGACTTCTTCGGTGCCCAGACCCAGGCCATCCTCCCGTACAACCAGTACCTCAGTAGGTTTCCGGCCTACCTCCAGCAGCTCGACATGGAGAGCAATGGAAAATCGGTCGACCTACAGGGCAGACCCGTCGACTATCAGACCGGCCCGATCGTCTGGGGCCAGCCGGGCACGAACGGCCAGCACGCCTTCTTCCAGCTGATCCACCAGGGGACGAAGCTCGTGCCGTGCGACTTCATCGGCTTCTGCGAGCCCAACCACGTGGTCGGCGGTCATCACGACCTGCTCATGGCCAACTTCTTCGCCCAGACCGAGGCCCTCGCCTTCGGCAAGACCAGGCAGGAGGTCGAGGCCGAGGGGGTGCCCGCCGCCCAGGTCCCCCACCGCACCTTCCGCGGCAACCACCCGACCAACACCATCCTCGGCCCAAAGCTGACGCCGCGCCTGCTCGGCGAGCTCGTCGCCCTCTACGAGCACAAGGTGTTCACCCAGGGGACGATCTGGGACATCAACTCGTTCGATCAGTGGGGCGTGGAGCTGGGCAAGGTCCTCGCCAACCGCATTCTTCCCGAGCTGACGGCCGCTGACGAGCCGGAGCTCCACCACGACTCGTCGACCAACGCCCTGATCCGCCGGTATCGCCGGTCCCGGTAACGGTCCGACCAGCGACAGGAGAGCTAGCGCGCCGCCGCCGCCCGACGCCGCGACAGGGTGCCTCGCTTGCACGCCATGCACACCGTGGCCGCGGGCATGGCCTCGAGTCGCGCCGACGGGATCTGCTCTCCACACGAGGTGCACCGGCCGTAGGAACCCGACTCGACCCGCGCCAGGGCGGCCTCGATATCGTCCAAGGCGGCCCTGGCCGAGGCGTGCAGGGCCTGGTCGCGGTCGCGGTCGACGACCGTTCCCGCCCCTTCGCCGAACCCCTCTTCATCTGTCTCGCTCAAGCCGCGCTCCGCCGTGAGCTCGGCCACGTCGGCCTGGAGCCCATCGGCGAGGTGCTGCTGTCGGGCCCGCTCGTCGAGGAGCAACTGGCGCTGATGGTCCAGGAAGTCGGATCCGTAGTTCTCGGTCTGGCTGGAGATTCGGGTCATGGTCCTCACTGTCGTCGGCACATTCCGTCGGGACGTCCTCTAACGCAGAGCGACGTCGATCTATGCCCCGTGCTGGGTGATGACTCAGGGAACCGAGCTCCGCCCGAGCCGCGCTCTCCCCTCCTTGCCGTCGAGTCGTCGGAACGACTCGGAGATGCTCCACCGGAGCTCTCCGGGAGGTTACGCGCGCGGCCCCTCGAGGACAAGGGGTGAATTGGCGCCGACCGACGGTTGCCGAGCCGGCCGCCGACGTGCGACGTATCCTCTTGGTGGCATCTGGCGACGACGTACCGATGTGACCAGCCGGTGCACCGATCGGCAC
>DATBBR010000010.1 GCA_036270875.1 Acidimicrobiales bacterium | reverse complement strand
CGACCTTGTTGCGGTCCATGCCCCGCAGGTAGATGCCGGGCGTCGTGATCAGGACACCGGCGGGATGGGTCGGGTCGCTCGAGCCCGACTCGTGGTAGTCGCCCGGTCCGACCAGGATCCAGTCGCCAGGGCGCGCTGCGTTCACCGCCTGCTGGATGGTGCCGAAGGTGCCGGGGATCCCGTTGAACGTGCCGACGCGAAGGACCCGGGGTGCCGGAGACGTCGCCGCTGAAGCTGAAGAAGACGGCCCCGCGCCGGCAGCGCTCAGAACGAGCCCGAGGGCAGCAGCGACCGCCAGGGCAGACCTCCTCCTGATCGGCACCCGCATCCCCAGCTCCTTGTCACAGCCCGCTCGGGGGCCCTCGCGCGAGTCGCTACTTCTCCGGGTTCGCTACTTCTCCGGATGCACCGATGACTCCTGCCCCGCGTTGGGGGTCAGGTGCCACAGACCGGCCGGGTCCATGCGGGACTAGCGGTCGCGCGCCTTTCGGGCCTCGAGCTCGAGGTCGTGGTCGACCATCACCTTGATGAGCGTCTGAAAGTCCAGCGTCGGCTCCCAGCCCAGCTGGCTCCGGGCCTTGGTGGCGTCGCCGATCAGGACATCCACCTCGGCGGGACGGAGGAACCGGCGGTCGGTGGTCACGAACGGCCCCCAGTCGTCGATCCCTACGGCGCCGAACGCGACGTCGAGCAGCTCGCGGATGGTGTGGGTCTGGCCCGTCGCGACCACGTAGTCACCCGGCTCGTCCTGCTGGAGCATGCGCCACATGGCCTCGACGTAGTCGCCCGCATAGCCCCAGTCGCGCGACGAGTCGAGGTAGCCCAGCGTCAGGGTGTCCTGCAGGCCGAGCTTGATGCGAGCGACGGCGTTCGAGACCTTGCGGCTGACGAACTCGAGGCCGCGCTTGGGCCCTGTGTGGTTGAACAGGATCCCGCTCGAGGCGTGGAGTCCGTAGGACTCCCGGTAGTTGAGCGTCGTGTAATGCCCGAAGACCTTGGCCGTCCCATAGGGTGAGCGGGGGTGGAACGGGGTGGTCTCGTTCTGGGGGTTCTCGCGGACCTTGCCGAACATCTCCGACGACGACGCCTGGTAGAAGCGGATGGGATTGGCCTGGGATCCGCCCACGACCCGGATCGCCTCCAGCAGCCTGAGCACCCCGGCACCGCTGATGTCCGCGGTGAGCTCCGGCTGCCGGAAGGACAGGGCCACGAAGCTCACCGCACCGAGGTTGTAGACCTCGTCCGGCTGGACCTGCTCGACCACGGCGATGAGCGACGAGAGGTCCTGGAGGTCTCCCTCGATGATCTCCAGCTCCGGCGTCTCGTCCTGGACCATCTGGATCTTCGGGTTGTTCTGCCCGCGGACCATGCCGTAGACGTCGTAACCCTTCCCGACCAGCAGGCCGGACAGATGCCGGCCGTCCTGGCCGGTGATCCCAGTGATCAGGGCGCGGGGCACGGACGAGCATGCTACAGCGGCGCCATCACGTCAGTGCGAGCCCGGCCCGCGGTCCGAGAAGTACACGACGGTATCGCCAGCTGTTCCCAGGAGGCTGGAGCCGGGCGGCGGGGTCGGCGGCGATTCCCCGCGCTGGTACAGCGCGACCACGGCCGCCTCATGCCCCGTCGCAGTGCCTGTCCCGAAGATCGGGACCCAGGCCTCGGGGACAGTGGGGCGCACTCCGCGCTCGGTTAACTGGTCGGCCAGCCCGGCCCCGAGGGGCCAACTGTCGTGGGAGCGGATGTCCACCAGCACTGACATGTCGGAGCGGCTCAGCCTGGGCTCGACGAGCCTCCAGGCCTGGCCCACGTCGGATGCCGAGAGGCTGGACACCTGGGCCAGCCCAGCCACGTTGACCCCGAGGGTCACCGCCACGGCAACGGCGCCCCCAGCGAGCGCGACGCTGATACCCGTCATGGTTTTGCTGGCCGCACTCGGCCATCGAGCGGTTCGTTCCACGGACTGGCGAGTGTCATCGCCGAGAAGCGCAACCCCCAGACCGATGGCGGCCATGACCGGGAGGGCGATCTCCCACAGCACCAGGTAGCCGTAGATGGGGCCGACGACCCTCGTGGCGGAGACGATCGATACGACCTGGCCGACCAGACTCGCGACTCCCAGACTGAGGCCGAACCGCTGCCGGCGCCAGACCCCCACTGCGACCGCCGCAACCGCGACCGCCAGGGCCAGCAGCAGGGCGACGTAGTGAGACCCCGGCAGGGGCAACCCGTTGTCGAGACTACGGAAGCCGAGCTGCGAATCGACCGCACCGATGGCGTGCGCGGCCGGGGTCACGCCGTGCTGGGAATGGCCACTGGTGAAGAAGTGCCAGAGGAGGCCGAGGTTGCCCGGGTGGTCGCGGATCTGCTGCAGCACCGGAGGGACCCACATTGCGACCAGGACGGCGCTCCCGACACCGGCCAGGGCCACGATCGCAGCGCGCGGCAGGGGGCGTGGGCCGTCCCGAGCGACCCCGGCCCGGCGAGCCAGTACGTGGCCGAGCAGCGAAAGTACCACCAGCGCGGTAACGACCGGCACCATGGCCACGTCAGTCTGGACCAGATAGGAGCCGACAAGCAGCGACCCGAGGAGACACAGCAATGAGCCGGTGGCGCCTCCGGCACAGAGCACCGCCAGCAGGCACAGGGGGAGGATCACCGCGTTGGGGTTCCATGGGAGCCGCAGCAGCGCCGGTCCCAGGGCGATGGCGAGATAGCCGATGCAAACCGCAGACCACAGCGCCGCCCGAGAACCGACGCGACGCCACACTGTGGCGACGGCCAGGACCGCGGCGACCGCGTTGATGGCGGCGCTGCCGAAGAACTCGCTCTGGCCGGGTGCAAGTGCGTGCGAGGGCAGTGCCTGCAGGTAGAAGTAGGCCGGACCGGGGTGGTGCCAGCCGAACCGGTCGTAGGGGCCCAGCAGCTGGTGCCACCCGGCTGCTGCCTTGGTGCCGAGACCGATCAGAGCCTGGTCGCCACCGAGATACAGGGGCAGGTGGCCAGGAGAGACCGCGATCTGCAGGCACGCCAAGCCCAATGGGAACGCGATGGCGGCCACGGCCAGCCACCCGAAGACGAGCCCGAGCCCATGCCTCGCCGCCCCGGGCTCCCCCATGTCTCGTGCGGTCGTGTCCTCGATGGTTCCGACGCCGCCGTGCTTGCCAAGCCCAAGGGCCATGGTCCGATCAGCCGAGCCGCGGAAGGAGCGCCTCGGCGATCTGCACGGCGTTGAGCGCCGCCCCCTTGCGTAGATTGTCGCCCGAGACGAACAAGGCGAGCCCGTGCGTGCTCCCCAGGTCTTTCCTCGGCCGGCCCACGAGAACGGGATCGGACCCAGCGGCGGCCAGAGGCGTGGGGACCGGGCTGATGCGCACACCCGGAGCGGCCGCGAGGAGCTGGGTTGCTCGCTCGACTGAGAGCTCCCTTTCGAATTCGGTGTTCAGCGAGAGGCTGTGTCCAGTGAACACGGGGACCCGGACGCAGGTGCAGGACACAGCCAGCTCCGGGAGGTCGAGGATCTTGCGGCTCTCATCCCGGAACTTGTGCTCCTCGGAGGTCTCGTCGTCGATCATCCTGCCCGCCATGGGAACGACGTTGAAGGCAATGTTGGCGGGAAATACCGCCGGTGGTGGCAGCTCTACGGCCGAGCCATCGAACGTGAGTTGGACCGCTCGGTCGAGACCCTTGCGGAGCTGTTCGTCAAGCTCCGCGACGCCTGCGCCACCAGCGCCCGACACGGCTTGGTAGGTCGAGACGACCACTCGCCGCAGCCCGGCAGCGGCGTGGAGCGGCTTGAGCACCGGCATGGCCACCATGGTCGTGCAGTTGGGGTTGGCCACGATTCCCTTGGCCAAGCGTGACAGGGCATCGCCGTTCACCTCGGGTACGACGAGGGGCACGTCCGGGTCCATGCGCCAGGCAGATGAGTTGTCGACCACGATGGCGCCAGCCTCGGCCAGCCGGGGAGCAAGGAGCCTCGATGCAGATGCGCCGCAGGACAGCATGGCGAGATCGATGCCCCGAAAGTCGGCGACATCGGCGTCCTCCACCTCGACCTCCCCGCCGGCCCATGGCAGGCGGCGGCCCACTGACCGCGACGAGGCGAGGACGCGGAGATCGTCGACCGGGAAATGGCGCTCGGCCAGCACGCCACGCATGACACCGCCCACCTGACCGGTGGCTCCGATGATGGCGACTCGCACGCCACCGATACTACGTGCCAGCCGAGGGCCCGAGGCCTAACAGTCCCCTGCTGGACCTCGCGTCGGCTTGGCTGCTCAGGTGAGCTTGAAGGCCTCGTGCAGCACCTGCAGGGCCCGCTCGACGGCGTCGGTCCGAACGACACACGAGATGCGGATGGAGGACGTCGAGATCATCTCGATGTTGATCCCCTCGCGAGAGAGCGTCTCGAACATGGTGGCCGTCACCCCCGGGTGGGTCTTCATCCCCGCCCCGACGAGAGACACCCGCCCCACGTCACTGTCTCCGGCCACTCCAGACGCACCGATCTCGGGGGCGAGGTCCCTGGTGACTTCGAGGCTCACAGCCAGATCGTCCTTGGGGACGGTGAAGGAGATGTCGGTCGTGCCGTGAAGAGAGGTGTTCTGCACGATCATGTCCACGTTGATGGTCCGGTCGGCCAGGGCCCGGAACAGGCGCGCCGCGATGCCAGGCCGGTCCATCACTCCGGTAACCGTGACCTTGGCCTCCGAGGTGTCGTGGGTCACCGCTGAGACGATCGCCTGCTCCATCGAACGGTTCTCCTCCTTGACCCAGGTTCCTGGCTCCCAGGTGAAGCTGGACCGCACGTGCAGCGGTACACGGTGATTGCGGGCGAACTCCACCGACCGCAGGGCCAGCACGCGCCCGCCGCTGGCGGCGATCTCCAGCATCTCATC
>DATBBR010000009.1 GCA_036270875.1 Acidimicrobiales bacterium | reverse complement strand
TCCCGGATGAGGAGTCCCTCGGCGCCCACCGAGAAGTCGCCGCTGATGGGGTTCACACCGGAGTGGATGCCCGTCACCCACTGCACGAGCATCCCCTCGCCGACCGAGGCGATGATCTCGTCCTGGCTCGCCCTGCCGGGCACCAGAGAGAGAGCCCGGCACCCGACACCCGGCGCCGTCTTGAAGCCACCGCGCACGGCTGATCCCGTCGAGGCGGTGCCCGCCCGTCGGCCGGCGTAGGTGTCGTACAGAAAGCGGCTGAGGACGCCATCCTCGACCAGCACGTTGCGCCGGCAGGCCAGGCCCTCGGCATCGTAGGTGGCCGCCCCGTAGGCCAGCGGGTCGGTCGGGTCGTCGATGAGCGTCAGCGTCGACGCGCCCACCTCCTGACCCAGTCGGTCGGCGAACAGCGACCGGCCCTTGAGGACGGCCTCGCCCGACAACGCGCTCGAGATGACGCCGAGGAGCACCGTGGTCACCCGGGGGTCGAAGACCACGGTGAGACGGCTCGAGCGGGCCTTCGTCGCCCCGAGCAGTCGAGTCGCCCGGTCGACGGCGTCGGTCGCCGCCTCCTCGAGGTCGAGCTCGTCGGGCTCCCGTCCCACCGAGTAGCCGCCACCGGTCTGGGTGTCGCTGCCCTCGCCGGCGATGGCGTAGGCGGACAGGTGGCACGATGTCCGACGGGTCGCGGCGCTGATCCCGGTGGTGCTGGCGATGGCGGCCTCCACGCTGGCGTCGCCGTAGTTCGCCGACTCCACCTGGCGAATCCGGGGATCCCCGCTGCGAACCCGCTGCTCCAGCTCCAGGGCCATGGCCACCTTGCGCTCGGCCGGCAGGTCGGCGAGCGCCGGTCGCCACAGGTCGAGGTCGGCCGCGGCGACGCCGTCGGGTGTCGCCAGCCCCACGTGCTCGTCGGGCGTGGCGAAGGCCGCGTTGTCCCTCGCCTCGGCCAGGACGTCGGCGAGGTCGGCCTCGTCGAGCGACCCGGTGTAGGCGAAACCCTGGCGGTTCCCCATCACCACTCTCACGCCCACTCCCGCCGACTCCGCCGACGACAGCGACTCGACGTCACCACCGAAGACGCGGACCGCGGTGTCGGTCGTCCGCGCCGCGTAGGCCTCGACCTCCTCGTCGTCGCCGGCCCAGCCGATCACGCGGGCGGCGACGTCGGAGAGGTCAGCCACGGGCGGTACCCCCCACGGTGACGCCACTGATCCGCACCGTCGGCTGGCCACAGCCCACCGGCACCGCCTGTCCGTCCTTGCCGCACGTGCCCGGTCCCATGGCGAAGTCGTCGCCGATGGCGTCAATGCCCTTCAGCACCTCCGGACCGTTGCCGATGAGATTGGCGTCGCGCAGGGGCTCGGTGATCCTGCCGCCTTCGATCAGGTAGGCCTCGTTCATCCCGAACACGAAGTCACCGGTCGCCGTGTTGACCTGGCCGCCACCCAGCTTGGCCACGTACACACCGTTGGGCGTCTGGGCCACGATCTCGTCGGGGTCGTCGGTGCCCTCGATGAGGTAGGTGTTGGTCATCCGCACCATCGGGAGGTGCTGGTAGCTCTGGCGCCTGCCGTTGCCCGACGAGACTCTTCCCTCCTTGCGGGCCCGGAGGAAGTCCCACATGTAGTCGGTGAGAACGCCCTCCGAGATGAGCACGTTGCGCTGGGCCGGACGGCCCTCGTCGTCGATGGCGAAGCTTCCCCACTCCGGGCCCATGGTCCCGTCGTCGACGAGAGTGACCAGCGGGCTGGCTACCAGCTCGCCCACCCGACCGGTGTAGACCGAGCTGTCCTTGGCGATGTGGTCGGCTTCGAGACCGTGCCCGCAGGCCTCGTGGAAGAGGATCCCGCCCGTCCCGCCCTTGAGCACGACCGGGAGGATCCCGCTCGGCGCCGGTCGGGCCGAGAGCTTGGTCAGGGCCCGCCGCGCCGCCTCGCGGGCGACCTCCTCGGCCTGGACCCGGTCGAACAGCTCGAAGCCAACGGTGAGGGCGGCCGTCTCGTACCCCGTCTGCATGCCGGTGTCGCCCACGGCGACGCACGAGACGCCGAGGCGCGTCCGGACCTGGTCGTCGCCGACCAGGAGCCCGTCGCTGTTGGCCACCAGGATCCGCCGGCGGCTGTCGCCGTAACCGGCCGCCACCTGGGTGATCGCAGCCCCTTCGGACCGGGCCGCCTCGTCGGCGCGGGTCAGCAGCTCGACCTTCTTCGCCTTGGCCACGGTCTCGGGGTAGGTGGACACGTCGCTGTGGCGGGGTGCCGTGGAGGGCGTCACGGCCACGACGCGGCCACCGCCGCCGCCGCGTGCCACCGCCGCAGCCGCCCCTGCTGCGGCCCGAAGGCCCGCCTCCGACAGGTCGGCGGTGTGGGCGAACCCGGTCGTTTCGCCCATCACGACCCGGATTCCGGCACCGCGGTCGCGCCCGGACGACAGCTCCTCGACCTTGCCGTCGTCGAGGGACGCCGCCGAGGTCCGCCGGTCCTCGACGAACAGCTCGGCGAAGTCGCCGCCGGTGCGCAGGGCCTCACCGAGGACGCGGTCCACCACGGAAGAGTCGATCACGAGCACTCCTTCTGCCCTCCGGCGGGGTGCCGTCGGGAACCGTCTGGCCAGCAGCGCCAGCCGACCCGTATCGTACCGTCGTGTCCATCGTTATCGGCCTGACCGGTCGGGCCACCCTGCGGGTCACGGAGGCCGACACCGCCGCCATGCTGCGGTCGGGAGACGTCCCCGTGCTGGCCACCCCGCGCCTGGTCGGGTTGTGCGAGGAAGCGTGCGTCCAGGCCATCCGCGGCGAGCTGGCACCTGGTCTCACCACGGTCGGCATGCGGGTGCAGTTCGACCATCTGGCCCCGACCGGGATCGGCAGGTCGGTGACGGCGGAGGCCACCCTCGAGAAGGTCGAGGGGCGCCGGCTCACCTTCACCGTCGCCGCCAGCGACGCCGGAGGCCTCGTCGGCGCGGGCAAGCTCACCCGGGTCGTCGTGGAGGTCGAGCCCTTCCTGAAGAAGGCCCACTGAGAGGTCCCGGAGCTACGCCAGGTTGGACGAGCGGGGGTAGGCGACCGCCGGGTCGGTGAGCACGTTCACGAGGTACGGCACCCCGGAGGCCAGGGCCCGGTCCAGAGCGGGGCCGACCTCCTCGGGTACCTCGACCGTCTCCCCGGCCCCGCCAAGCGCCCGCACCACCTCGTCGTAGCGGCAGCCCGCCTGGAGGTCGGCGGCCACGTCGTAGCCGTAGAGGGCCCGCATCGGGTGCTTCTCGAGACCCCAGATCCCGTTGTTGCCCACGACCATGGTGACCGGGAGCCGGTGGCGCACGAGGGTGTCGACGTCCATGGCCGAGAACCCCAGGGCACCATCACCAAGCAGCAGGACGACCTGGCGGTCGGGGCGGCAGACCCTGGCGGCCACGGCGTAGCCCAGCCCGGTGCCCAGGCAGCCGTAGGGTCCGGGGTCCATCCAGCAGCCGGGCTCGTAGG
This sequence comes from Acidimicrobiales bacterium, assembly GCA_036270875.1. Lineage (NCBI taxonomy): Bacteria > Bacillati > Actinomycetota > Acidimicrobiia > Acidimicrobiales > Acidimicrobiales bacterium. Next base: position 21,649 of record DATBBR010000009.1, on the reverse strand, counting down.
AGTCGATGAACCGACCGGCATAGGAAACGAAGTCGCCCCCGTCGCAGATGACGACGGCGTCGCGGTCGAGGCGAGGGAGCAGCTCTCCGTACACCCGGGCGGGATGAACCGGGTCGCCGCCGGCCTCGAGCTCGGGCCGCTCCGCCTCCCTCGCCGCCAGCTCCTGGTCGCGCAGTCGGGAGATCCAGGGCTCGTGGTCGCGGCGGCCAGGGTCGGCCGCCCCGCGCTCGGCCATGCCGGCCAGTGTGCTGGCGATGTCGCCGGCCGGGCACGCCGCCGGCTGCATGTGGCCGGCGAGCCGGTCCGCGCCGTCGACGACATGGACCACCTGCGCCGAGCCGAAGCTGCCGAACGACAGCCGGAAGTCGAGCGGCGTTCCCACCACGACGACCACGTCGGCCTCCTTGAGGGCGCGCCGAGTCCGGGAGAAGGCGAGCTCGTGGTCGGCCGGCAGGCACCCGCGGCCGAGACCGTTGGCGAAGGTCGGGACCCGCAGCGACTCGACCAGTTGACGCAGGGAGTCCCAGGCGCCGTCCCACCACACGTCGCTGCCGGCCACCAGGGCGGGACGTTCAGCCGTCGCCACCAGGGCGGCGGCCGCGGCCACCTCGTCGGGGTCGGGTTCGGCGCCGCGGGGCGCGACCGGAGGCGGCACCTGCGCCTCGGCCTCACCGAACAGGACGTCGAGCGGAAAATCGAGGAAGACCGGTCCGCGGTGGGGCGTGAGGGCCGTCTCGACGGCGCCGCGCACAGCAGTCGGGATCTCGGTGGCGGCCGGCACGGTGCCGGCCGACTTGGTGATCGGGGCCAGGATCGGCACGTGGTCCAGCTCCTGGAGGGAGCCCGCCCCCCAGCGACCCTGCGGCGCCCGCCCGCCGAGCACGACCAGGGGCGACCCGTTGAAGTGCGCAGTGGTCGTGGCGCTTATGCCGTTGGTGATGCCGGGTCCGGCGGTGAGCACCGCCACCCCCGGTTGACGGGTCAGCTTGGCCACACCCTCGGCGGCGAAGGTGGCGGTCTGCTCGTGGCGGACATCCACGATCCGCAATCCGGCCTTCACGCATGCGTCGTAGATAGGGAAGATGTGGCCGCCCGAGAGAGTGAATATTGCGTCGACGCCCTGGCCCGACAGCCCGGCCAGCACCAGCTCCCCGCCGTGGCCCTTCGTCGTCATCGTGTCCTCCAGTGTCGGCGCCGCCTACGCTAACTGGGATCGCCCAGGGGGAGGTCATGCGTCGGGTCAGAGCCATGGGGCCAGCAGTGCGCATCGCGGCCAGCATCGCCATGCTGGCCGTGCTGATCTCCCGCCTGCACCTGAGCGGGCTGCTCCCCGCCCGCCACCACAGCGCCGTCGCCTTCCTCCTGGTCGCTCTGATGGTGACCCTGACAGGGATCATCCTCTCGGCGCTGCGATGGCAGCGGGTGCTCGTCGCCCTCGAGCTGCCGACCCGGGTGCGCACTGCCATCAACCTGTACCTCGCCGGCCTGTTCGTCGGGAACTTCCTGCCCTCGACGGTGGGTGGCGACGTGGTCCGCATCAGCCGGTTGGCGAGGCTCAACGGCGAGCGCACGGGGCCCTTCGCATCGGTGGTGCTCGAACGCCTCACCGGATGGCTGGTCTTGCCGGTCATCACGCTCGCCGCCCTCCTCGCCAACCCCGGCCTGCTGCACCTGGGCCCCGCCACCCGGCTGGCCGTCGCCGTCTCGCTGGTGACCCTGTTCCTGCTGGTGGTGATGACCGCCCTGGCCGGCCATCCTCGCCTGGGCGGTCGCCTCGCCCGGCGCCAGGACTGGGTGCGGTTCGTCGGGGCCGTGCACCTGGGTCTGGACCGGTTCCGGCGTCGTCCAGCGGCGGCGATCGAGGTGCTCGCCGTCGCCTTCGCGTACCAGCTGGCCGTGGCCCTGGCCGCCTTCCTCGCCGCCGCTGCCCTCAATCTGGACGTGGGCTGGACGGCGATTCTCGCCTTCATGCCGGTGGTCGCCATCGTGCAGGTGCTGCCCGTGACCATCGGCGGCCTCGGGCTGCGGGAGGGGGCGTTCATCCTGTTCCTCGGTCCTCTCGGCGTGAGCACCAGCCAGGCGATCGCCCTGGGCCTCCTGGTGTACTTCCTCAACCTGGCCGTGAGCCTGCTGGGGGCACCCGCGTTCGCCGCCGGCGTTCGCGCCAACCGCGCCGCGTCGTAGCGTCCAGCACCTCCGGTGGTGAGGAGAATCCCAACTTGGCAGACCTCCGACCTAGGCTGGGCTCCGTGAGGCCCTCGACCCTCGCCCCCGCTGACCTGGACGCAGTTGCGCGCGCCGTCGACGAGCGCATCGAGCGCTTGCTGGCGACGGAGGTGGCCCGCTGGCACGACGTCGATCCCGATCTGCTGGCGCCCCTGCACGCCCTGCGGGACCTGCTGCTCGCCGGGGGCAAGAGGCTGCGGCCCGCCTTCTGCCGCTGGGCGTTCATCGGGGCCGGCGGGAAGCCGTCCGATCCGCTGGTGACCGACGCCGGAGCCGCGCTCGAGCTGCTGCACTCGTTCGCGGTCATCCACGACGACGTGATCGACGCCTCCGACTACCGGCGGGGACGCCCGAGCGTGCACCGCGCCTTCGCCGACCGCCATGCCCAGGCAGGCTGGCGCGGAGAGCGACGGCGCTTCGGCGACGGCGCGGCCATCCTGATCGGCGACCTGGCCTTCGTGTACGCCGACATGCTCCTGGCCGACGCGCCCCGACAGGCGATCGACGTCTTCGCCGAGCAGCGTCTCGAGGTCAGCTTCGGGCAGTACCTCGATCTGCTCGGGACCGCCCGGGGCGACAGCAGTGCCGAGCAGGCCCGGAGGATCTGCCTCTACAAGTCGGGCAAATACACCGTCGAGCGCCCCCTCCACCTCGGCGCCGCGTTGGCCGGGCGCCTCGACTACCTGGGCGCCTACCTCAGCGCGTTCGGCCTGCCGCTCGGCGAGGCCTTCCAGCTGCGCGACGACCTGCTCGGCGCCTTCGGCGAGCCGGAGGTCACGGGAAAGCCCGTCGGCGAGGACCTCCGAGAGGGCAAGCCGACGGCGCTCTACGTGCTCGCCATGGCTCGGGCCGACGGTGCCGCAGCCCAGCTCCTGGCCGACCGGTTCGGCTCGGCCAGCCTGACCACCGACGAGGTGGCCCAGTTGCAGTCGATCCTGGTCGAGACGGGCGCCCGGCAGCGGGTCGAGGAGACGATCGACGGTCTGCTCGAGCGGGCGCTGGTGGCGCTCGACGCCGTGCCCGTCACCGAGGAGGCTCGGGCCCGCCTGGCAGAGCTGGCCCGCTTCGTGGCCAGTCGCGACCGCTGATGAGGCCCTGGCGCGCGATGCGCATCCGGCCGGTACGAGGTTCCGGTAGCTTTAGGTCCGGAGGTTCGCCGCGCCCATGATCCTGGAGAACGTGAACAGCCCGGCGGACCTGCGGGTGCTCGACCAATCCGAGCTCGTCCAGCTGGCCGACGAGATCCGAGCCTTCGTGGTCGAGGCCGTGTCGGCCACGGGGGGGCACCTGGGCTCGAACCTGGGGGCGGTCGAGCTCACGCTCGCGGTCCACCGCGTCTTCGACTCGCCCCGCGACGTCATCCTGTGGGACACCGGTCACCAGGCCTACGTCCACAAGCTGGTCACCGGGCGGCGGGCCGGCTTCGCCCAGCTTCGCCAGGCCGGCGGCCTGTCGGGATATCCGTCACGCGGGGAGTCGGAGCACGACTGGGTCGAGAACAGCCACGCCTCCACCATCCTCAGCTACGCCCACGGGATCTCCACCGCGATCGACCTTGGCGCGCAGGGCGACGGCGCCGACCGCCGGGTGGTGGCGATCGTCGGAGACGGGGCACTCACCGGGGGCATGGCCTACGAGGCCCTCAACAACCTGGGCCACAGCGGACGCCGCGTCGTGATCGTGCTCAACGACAACGGCCGGTCCTACGCCCCCACCGTGTCGCATCTGTCGGAGAGCCTGACCCGGCTGCGGCTCAACCCGTCCTACGTCCAGGCCCGCAACCGGGTGAAGCAGTTCCTGCGGGACGTGCCCGCCATCGGCGGCCTGGCCTACACGAGCGCACAGGGTCTGACGGCGGCGCTGCGCGAGGTCATCGAGCCGCACGTGTTCTTCGAGTCGCTGGGGGTGCGCTACACCGGCCCCCTCGACGGCCACGACATCGAGGTCATGGAGCAGGCCCTGCGGCACGCCGCCGAGTGGGAGGGGCCCATCGTGGTCCACGTCCTCACCCACAAGGGCAAGGGGTACGCGCCCGCTGAAGACGACCAGGTGCAGCGCCTGCACGACCTCAAGGTGCGCCCGGCCAATGCCGGCCCTACGGCCGACGGCGACGCGCCCATCCAGTGCACGGACGCGTTCACCCAGGCCATGGTCGAGCTCGGCGAGGACCACCCGAGCGTCGTCGCCATCACCGCGGCGATGCCCGGGCCAACCGGGCTGCTGCCGTTCCAGTCCAGGTTCCCGGACCGCTGCTTCGACGTGGGGATCGCCGAGCAGCACGCAGTGACGGCTGCGGCGGGCATGGCCATGATGGGCCTGCGGCCAGTGGTCGCGGTCTACTCCACCTTCCTCTGCCGCGCCTTCGACCAGACCAACCTGGACGTGGGCCTCCACGGGCTCCCCGTGGTCTTCGCGCTCGACCGCGCCGGCATCACCGGTGACGACGGCCCGTCGCACCACGGCGTGCTGGACCTGGCCCTCACCCTCGCCATCCCCGGCATGACCGTCTTCGCACCTTCGTCGGCCCAGGAGCTGCCGGTCATGCTGCGGACCGCCCTCGAGCTGGACGGCCCCGCCGCCGTCCGGTACCCGAAGGGGCCAGCCCGCCAGGTCGACGCCGCCAGCGTGGGCTCGGGCACCTCGGCCCGCAAGGTCCGCCAGGGCGACGGCACCGTGTGCATCCTCGCCGTGGGGAAGCTCCTGGCCGACGCCGAGCAGGCGGCCGACGAGCTGGCCACCGAGGGTATCGGCGCCACCATCTGGGATGTGCGGGTGGTGAAGCCGCCCGACCTCGCCATGCTCACCGACGCCGCGGGGCACGGCGTGGTCGTCACCGTCGAGGACGGCATCCGGGTGGGCGGGGCGGGAGCGTTCCTCGTCGATGCCATGGCCGCGCTCGACGCGACACGGCGCATCCCGCCGGTGCTCGTGCTCGGCGTCCCCGTCGCCTACATCCCCCAGGGCAAGCCCGCCCAGATCCTGGCCGACCTGGGCCTGGACGGACGGGGGATCGCGGCCTCTGTCCGCAATGTGCTGGAGACGAGCCAGACGGCGGCCCCGTTCGACCTGGACTGACCCCAGCCCCTGTCGCTGGTCCAGCAGCAGCTCAGGCGCTGGGTTCGCTGCCCACCACGCTGACGAAGCTGACGCACTCGCCAGGCGAGCCGCCGAGGTTGTGGGTGAGGCCCAGCGTGCGGCCCCGGTCCAGTGACGCGACCCGTCGCTCGGCAGGAGCCTCCCCCCGGAGCTGGAGCCAGCACTCGAACAGCATGCGCAGCCCCGAGGCCCCGATGGGGTGGCCGAAGCTCTTGAGGCCGCCGTCGGGGTTGACCGCGAGCTCCCCATCGAGATCGAAGGTGCCGGCAAGCACCTCCTTCCACGCCGAGCCCCGCTCGGCGAAGCCGAGGTCCTCCATCAGCACCAGCTCGGTGGGCGTGAAGCAGTCGTGGACCTCGGCCATTGCGATCTCGGCCCTGGGGTCCTGGATGCCGGCCTGGCGGTAGGCGTCGGCCGCCGATCGCACGACCTCTTCGAACGTCGTGTAGTCGTAGCTGGGGTCGATGGGCCCGGCGGCGGGACCGGCGGCGAACGAGAGCGCCTTCACGTAGAGGGGGTTGTCGCAGTACCGGTGGGCGTCCTCGGCCCGCACGATCACAGCCGCGGCCGAGCCGTCGCTCACCCCCGAGCAGTCGAAGATGCCGAGGGGGCCGGCGACGATGGGCGAACAGGCGATGTCCTCCTTGGGCACCTCCTTGCGGAACTGGGCCCGAGGGTTGCGGGCGCCGTTGTGATGGTTCTTCCAGGCGATGCGGGTGAACACGTCCTTGAGCTCGGCCTGGTCGACCCCGTACTTGTGGGCGTAGGCCGGGGCCAGGAGGCTGAACAGCGCGGGAGCGGTCAGGCTGGCGGCGGTGCCGTCGTCGACCGGCCGGGCCGTGACCAGGCCCGAGAAGCCCGAGTCCTTGAGCTTCTCCACCCCGATGGCCATGGCCGTGTCGTAGGCACCGGAGGCCACGGCGTAGCAGGCGTTGCGGAACGCCTCCGAGCCCGTGGCGCACATGTTCTCCAGCCGGGTGACCGGCCGGTAGTCGAGCTTGAGGGGGCGCGACAGGGTGAGCCCGCTGATGCCCGAGCCCATGGTGCCGAGCCAGAAGGCGTCGATGTCGTCCACCTTGACCCCGGCCGAGCCGATGGCCTCGTTGGCGGCGTCGACGAGCAGGTGATCGGCTCCCTTGTCCCACTGCTCGCCGAACGGCGTGCATCCCATCCCCACGATGGCGACGCGATCGCGGATCCCGTTCGATGCCATCAGCTCGTACCCTCCGTCTTGTCGGTCGCCCGCACCGGGCGGGCCTTCCAGAAGTAATTGTGCACCCCGTTGGCGGTGAAGAGCCGCCGGAACGTCATCTCCACACGGTCACCGATGGCGACCGACTCAGGGACCACGTCGGTCAGCTCGCAGCGGAACCGGCCGCCTCCGTCGAAGTCGACGACCGCCGCCACCACCGGTGGGCTCAGCGAGAAGGCCAGGCGATCGACGGTGAAGGTCGCCACCGTGGCAGGCACGTCGGCGAGGCGCTCGGGGACCATGTGGTCCACGGCGCGACAGTGCACGCATACCCGAGTGGGCGGAAGATGGCGCGTCCCGCACGCAGTGCAGCGCGAGCCGGTGAAGCCGAGCTTCCACGCCTCCGAGCGGAACGACGCGGGGGCGGCGGGCGCATCGGGATCGGGGCGGCGGGGAGGCTCGCGCACCAGCTGCCCCCGCCAGGTCAGGAACGACGTGTAGGACAGGCCGGGGCGCCCGGACTCGATCTGCTCGGCCAGCGTGCTGGTCGTGTGCCGGGAGACGTGCTCGGTCAGGGCGTCGGTGGTGCGGAACAGGCGAACGTCGGCCCCGTCCGAGAGGGTCACCAGGGCCACGATCTGACCAGGCGCCGCCCGGTCGAGGGCGGCGGCGAGCATCAGGCCGGGCTGGGCGGCGCCCGCGTTGCCGATCGACGCCGTGAGGTCCGGCGCTATCGCCTCTCGGCGCACGCCGGAAAGCGCGACGAAACGGCGGGCGGCCCGGCTGTGGGTGCCGGTCACGAGGAGGTGGTCGATCTCGTCGGCGGTGATTCCCGCGTCCTTCAGGGCGTGGGTGAAGGCGGCCTCGGCCAGGGGCAGATAGGCGTGCTCCCCGAAGCGCTCCTCCCACACCCGCGACGCGATGTCACCGGGGGTGCGCCACCGGTCGAGGAACTCCGCCGTGGAGGAGGTGGCAGCCACGGGCTCGGCCAGCACCGGTAGCCCGGGCTCGCCGGCGCCGACCAGCAGGGCGACGGCACCGTCGCCCCCGTCGCGCTCGTCGGCACCTCCGGCCAGGCCCGTGCGCACGTCGGACGCCACGACCAGGGTGGGTCCGCGCGAGCTGTCGAGGGCCAGGCCCAGGGCGGCCACCGCCGAGCGCACCGAGCCGTTGAGGTCGGCGGCCACGGCCCCGTGGTCGAGGCCGAGGGCGGCGTGCACCGCCGCCGCGTTGGTCTTGTCGAGGTACGGCGGTGACGTGGTCGACACATAGAGGGCCTGGGGTCGGGTGTCCGGGCCGGCCGAGCGCAGCGCCAGCCGGGCCGCCTCGACGGCCATCGACGTGCTGTCCTCGTCGTAGGAGGCGACCGCCCGGGCCCCTCGTCCACCGGGGCCGCCCAGGGCTGCGCCGATCTCCGAGCGCTCCAGGCGGTTGTAGGGCACGTAGACCCCGTACGCGAGAATGCCTCCCATGCGGGGGCACCCTACCCGCGCTGGTCGGCGGGGAGGATCTCGACCAGCTCGGGGCCGTCGTTCCGGGCGCTGTTGACCGCGGTCGACACGGCATGGCGCTCGAGCACGTCGTCCCCGGCCGGCGCGAGCAGTGCTCGGGCGTCACGGACGTCCAGGGCGCCGGTATCCAGCCACCCCGCCCAGTCGGCCTCGGGCAGGATCACCGGCATCCGGTCGTGGAGCGGTGCCACGACGGCGTTGGCCTTCGTCGTGACGATGGTGCAGGTCCGCAGCCACCGACCCTCGGCGTCACGCCAGGCGTCCCAGAGCCCGGCCAGGGCGACGGGCCGGCCGTCGGCGGGCCGGATGTAGTACGGCTGCTTGGTGTCGCCCGGCTCCGCCGCCGCCCGCCACTCGTAGAAGCCGTCGGCGGGCACGATGCACCGGCGCCGGGCGAACGGCTCACGGAAGACCCCGTTGGTGGCCACCGTCTCGGCCCGGGCGTTGATGTGGCGCGCGCCCCCTCCTGGGTTGTCGGCCCACGACGGCACCAACCCCCAGCGCAGGGTCCCGAGCCGTCGGGAGCCCTGCCGCGAGCGGGCCACGGCGTAGACGTCGGCGGTGGGTGCGACGTTCCAACTCGGCGGGCGGTCGTCCGCGACGACCTCGTCCACGACGAACCGCTCGGCGAGCACCGACGGCGGGGTGGCAGCCACGAATCGTCCGCACATGATCCGTCGAGACTAGAGGTCGCGTGTGAGGATGGGCGCCGTGAGCGTCCACCCCCGCGCCGCCCTCGGGTTCGAGCGCGCTGCCGGCGCCTACGAGCGCGGACGGCCCGACTACCCGGCCGAGGCAGTCGAGTGGCTCCGCGACCGGCTGGAGCTGGAGCCCGGACGTGCGGTCGTCGACCTCGCGGCCGGGACCGGCAAGCTCACCCGGCTGCTGCTACCGACGGGCGCCCGCGTCCTGGCGGTCGAGCCGGTGGCGGCCATGCGGGGCACCCTGGCCGAGGCGGTACCGTCGGCCGAGATCGTGGACGGCACCGCCGAGGACATGCCCCTCGCCGACGGCGCCGCCGACGCCGTCACGGTGGCCCAGGCCTTCCACTGGTTCAGCACCGCGGAGGCGCTGGCCGAGATCCATCGCGTCCTGCGACCCGACGGCGGCCTCGCCCTGGTGTGGAACCGCCGCGACCCCGACGATCCCCTGCAGGTCGCCCTGGACAGGATCATCTCTCGTCACCGCGGCGACGTGCCCACCCACCAGAGCGGCCGGTGGAAGTCAGCCTTCGAGACGACCGATCTCTTCGGGCCACTCGAGGAGCACGCCGTCGCCCATCATCAGGAGCTTGATCGCCGCGGACTGGTCGATCGGGTGATGTCGACCAGCGTGATGGCCGCCCTTCCCGACGCCGAGCGCCGCGCCGCGGTGGCCGACATCGAGGAGCTGGCCGCCTCGGAGACCGAGCCGATCCGGATCTCCTACACGACCCAGATCCATCTCTGCTTCCGGCGCTGACGCCTCACCCGAGGCGTTCGACGACCATGGCCATGCCCTGGCCGCCGCCCACGCACATGGTCTCCAGCCCGACGCTCTTGTCGGCGTCCTCGAGGCCATTAAGCAGCGTCGTCATGATGCGGGCGCCGGTCATCCCAAAGGGGTGCCCCAGGGCGATGGCGCCCCCGTTGACGTTGAGCTTGTCCCATTCCACGCCGAGAGTCTTGGCCGCGGGGACGACCTGCGCAGCGAAGGCCTCGTTGATCTCGACGAGGTCGACGTCGTCGATCGTCATCCCGGCCCGCCGAAGCGCTTGGCGGCTGGCCTCGATCGGGCCCAGGCCCATGATCTCGGGGTTGAGGGCGGTGACGCCGCTGGAGATGATGCGGGCCAGGGGCTGGATGCCGAGCTCGGCGGCGCGTGTGTCGCTCATGACGACCACGGCGGCGGCGCCGTCGTTCAGCGGGCACGAGTTGCCGGCGGTGACCTTGCCGTCGGGGCGGAAGACCGGCTGCAGCGTGGCCAGCTTCTCCACCGTCGTGCCCGGGCGGGGACCGTCGTCCTTGGAGACCACGGTGCCGTCGGGTCGGGTCACCGGCGTGATCTCCCGCTCGAAGAAGCCGTTCTCCTGGGAGGTCACCGCCCGCTCCTGGGAGAGCGTGGCGAAGGTGTCCATCTCCTCCCGGGACACGTGCTCGAGCTCGGCCACGTTCTCGGCCGTCTGCCCCATGGCGATGTAGATGTCCGGAAGCCCGTCGGCGGGCTTCCATGACTCCGCGCCGCCCTTGGCGCGCGCTGCCGTGCGCTCCGCCGCCTCGCCGAACTGAGGGTTCGTCGTGTCGGGCAGGCTGTCGGAGTTGCCCTTGACGAAGCGACTGACCATCTCGACGCCAGCGGCCAGGAAGACGTCCCCCTCGCCGGCTCGGATGGCGTGGGCCGCCATGCGGATGGTCTGCAGCGACGACGAGCAGTAGCGGGTGATGGTGGTGCCAGGCACGTCGGGGAGGCCGGCGAGGATGCTGACCACCCGGGCCATGTTGTAGCCCTGCTCGCCTCCCGGCAGCCCGCACCCCAGCATGAGGTCGTCGATCTCGGCGGGGTCGAGCTCGGGCACCTTGCCCAGCACGGCCTGGACGATCGTCGCCGCGATGTCGTCGGGACGGAGGTCGACCAGCGTCCCCTTGAAAGCTCGGCCGATCGGCGTACGGGCGGTGGCGACGATCACGGGCTCGGGCATGACAGCTCCTCGACTCGGTCCCCCGCGTCAGGATGATACCCACCCTCGTCCGGGGCCTCGGCGCCCGGTCGCCTCCTGCGGCTGGCCAGGCGCTCAGGACCGGGCCAGCGCACGTGGGTCGCCCACCCCAGGCGCTCGAGGACACGGATGACCCTCGCGGTGGCATCGAGCTGGCCGCGGTCCACACCGTGGCGGGCCGAGGAGGGGAAGGCGTGGTGGGCGTTGTGCCAGGACTCTCCGAGGCTGAGCACGGCCAGGGGGGCGAAATTGGAGCTGTGGTCGGCCGTCTGGAACGGCCGGCGACCGAACATGTGGCACAGCGAGTTGGTGCTCCAGGTCACGTGGTGGAGCACCATCATCCGGACGAGACCACCCCACAGGAAGGCGAGCAGCCCCCCGCTGAGGGTGGCGGTGGCCGCCCAGCCGATCAGGAACGGGATGGCCAGGCTGGCGGCGCTCCACACGTGAGAGGTCTTCGACACGATCAGCATGTCGCGATCGGCCAGCAGGTCGGGCGCCCACCGCTCGGGCTCGGAGGGGTGGGAGTCGAAGAACCAGCCCACGTGGGCGTAGACGAGGCCCTTGAGCTGCGGCCAGAAGCCGGTGCCGTACCGGAACGGCGAGTGGGGGTCGCCCTCCCGCTCGGTGTGGGCGTGGTGCTTGCGGTGCTGCGCAACCCACGTCAGCGCCGACCCCTCCACGGCCATCGTCCCGGTGACGGCCAGGGCGATCCGCAGCGGTCGGTTGGCCCTGAAGCTGCGATGGGCCAGCAGGCGGTGGAACCCGACGGTGACGCCCAGGCAGGTGACGACGTACATCACCACGGCGATGACCACGTCCAGGCCGCTGATGCCACGCCCCCAGAGGCTGGCCACGGCGACGCCGAGGGCCACGAGCGGACCGACGACCAGGATGGCGGCGCTGACCTGTTGAAGGCGTGACACCCGCGGACGAGGTGCGGCGTCGGCTGGGCGCGACGCAGCATCGACCTGGCTAGTCATGGCTGGCACCAGACGCTCCTCCGGGGTCCGCCGACCCCCGATGTGAAAGGCGGCGACACCATCCTCCCACGCCCCGAACGGTCCCCGCGCCGTCGCGACCTGACATGCTCGGCGAGGCATGCCCACCCTCCTCGTCGTCCACCACACCGCCTCCCCATCGCTGCACTCCATGTTCGAGGCCGCCCTCTCGGGCGCGACCGACCGGCGCATCGAGGGCGTCGAGGTCGTGAGCCGACCGGCGCTGGCGGCGACAGCCCTCGACGTGCTCGAGGCGGACGGCTACCTCCTGGGGACGCCCGCCAACCTGGGCTACATCTCGGGCGCCCTCAAGCACTTCTTCGATCAGATCTACTACCCGTGCCTGGACGCCACCGTCCGACGGCCCTACGGCCTGTATGTGCACGGCAACGACGACACGGCGGGGGCGGTGCGGGCGGTGGAGACGATCGCCACCGGCCTCCAGTGGCACCGCGCCCAGGACCCGGTGGCCGTGCTCGGCGAGCCCAGCCAGCGGGACCTCGAGGTGTGCTGGGAGCTGGGCGCGGCGCTGGCGGCCGGCCTCACCCTCGAGGGGTGACGAGCGCGCAACTCTATGGACCGCCTCAGAGCTCTCTCAGGCTGCCCTAAGCTACTGCGGGCAACCTTGGTTCCATGGACCACGACTCTGCGTCCGGCGCCGACGCGCACCCCTCCGCCCACTCCTCGGACTCGGCGGACCCGTCCGACCTGGCCTGGCCCTGGGGGCCCGAGTCGGGACAGCCGAAGGCTCCTCAGCGGCCTCCGGGCCGTGGGCAAACAGGATGGACCAAGCGCGTGGGGCTGGGCGCGGCCGCCGTTGGTCTGGCCGGCGGCGCCTTCGGGATCGTCTGGGCGGTCACCTCGGGCCCGGGCAGCTCGAGCTCGGCTACCTCCGTCCCCCCTGCCGCCAGCCAGTCGGCGTCGACGGGCGACCCTGCCCAGTCGTTGGCGAGTCCCGGACAGCCGGCCCCCGGTCCGGGGCAGGGAGGTCCGGGACGGTTCGGCTTCGGATTCCGAGGAGCCATGGGCGGCGCGGACCAGAACGGCCGGAAGGCCACTCCCGGCATGGCCGGCACCGTCAAGAGTGTGAACGGGTCGCCTTCGACGATCACCATCCAGGACTTCATGGGCTTCACCCGGACGATCCACACCACGGGGTCGACCACCTACACGCGCGGCGGGCAGTCGGCGAACAGCTCGTCGGTGACCAACGGGGCCGAGATCGCTGCCCAGGGCACCGTCGACCGCAACGGGACCGACCTCGACGCCACCAAGGTCGCCGTCCTCCTCCCCCGGGTCGGCGGCACCGTCCAGTCGATCTCCGGTCAGAGCTTCGTCGTGCGGGGCCCCGACGGCACGAACCACACGGTGACCACGACCGGCAGCACCACCTTCCACCAGGGCCGGTCGCAGGCGTCGCTTTCCGATGTCAAGCAGGGCGCACGGGTCCTGGCCACGGGCGACCGTCAGTCGAACGGCGATCTCACCGCCTCGTCGGTCCAGATCCTGCCCGCCGGTCCGCCGCACGCGCCCAACGGCGCACCCCCCGCACCTCCGGGAGGCGGCCCGCAGTCCGGCAACACCACCTGAACGACCTGCCGTCCGGCTCCGAACCGGCCGGGGTTGCAGCCACCCTCCCCCAGTGCTGCGACCCCGGCCGGTCGGCGCATGTCGGACGGTGACCATGGCTCGGCTAGCGTCGCAAGCCGTGGCGTTCCGGGGGTGGCCCGCGGAGGCGATCGAGTTCTACGAGGGCCTCGAGGCGGACAACACCAAGACCTACTGGCAGACGCACAAGGCGGAGTACGACCAGCTCGTCCGCCAGCCCATGCAACAGCTGCTGGCCGAGCTGGCGCCCGAGTTCGGCGAGGGACGGATCTACCGTCCGTATCGGGACGTTCGCTTCAGTCCCGACAAGTCGCCGTACAAGACGGCCATGGCCGCATCGCTGGCCTCGGGCGGCTACATCCAGCTCTCGGCTGATGGCCTGGGCGCAGGGTGCGGCATGTACGCGCTCGATGCCGAGCACCTCGACCGCTACCGACGGGCGGTCGTCGACGACCGCAGCGGCGCCCAGCTGGACTCGATCGTCGCCGCCACCGCCAAGCGCGGGATCGAGGTGACCGCCCACGAGACGCTGAAGACCGCGCCGAGGGGATATCCGAAGGACCATCCCCGGGCCGGGCTGCTGCGCCACAAGGGCCTGGTGACGTGGAAGCAGTGGCCGGTGGGCGACTGGCTCGGCACCAGCCAGGCCAAGAAGAGGGTCGGCGACTTCCTGCGCGCCTCCGCGCCTCTGAGGGAGTGGCTGGCGACCCACGTCGAGTGAGGTACCAAAGACACATGGAACCAACAAACAGAGAGGAGATGACAGCATGGCCCAACCAGTCATCCACTTCGAGGTCGTCGGCCCGGACGGCAAGGCGCTCCAGGACTACTACAGCTCGCTGTTCGACTGGAAGATCGATTCCAACAATCCGGTGAACTACGGCATGGTCGAGCCCGGCCCCGGCGGCATCGCCGGTGGCGTCTCGGCGTCGCCGGACGGCCGGCCGGCAGTGACCTTCTACGTCCAGGTGCCGGACCTCCAGGCGGCGCTGGACAAAGCCGAGAAGCTTGGCGGCAAGACCGTGATGCCACCCATGGACGTGCCCGGCGGTCCCTCCATCGCCCACTTCACCGACCCCGCCGGGAACCTGATCGGGCTCGTCAAGTGACGTGAGGGGCTGAAGCCCCTCGCTGGGTTCAGGGTGTGATGGACAGGTTGTCGACCACCCGTCGACCGATGGCCTCGTCGCCGGCGAAGGTCACGCGGCCCGAGGCGACGGCGTGGTCGGCCGTCCATCTCCCCGCGGCCAGACAGGCATAGGCCTCGGAGTCGACCGTGATGCGCACCGTGGGGTCACCCGAAGGTTCGGCCGGGCGGGCCCGGCCGTCACTCATGACCACGGCGATGCGACGCGCCTTGTCCAGCTCCAGCACGACGGTCGAGCCGTCGGGAGGCCCGGCCCGCTTCCCGACCACATAGCCGAACGAGGAGACGAGGCGGTCGATCGCCGCCTTCGGTGCCGCTCCCTCGAGGTGCCCCGGGCGTCCGAGGGCGCGCCTGATGTCCTGTTCGTGCGTCCAGCAGTCCATGACCCTGACATCCATGAAGGTGGCGTACGGGACCTCGCCCACCGGGCTGGGTGTGCTCGCCTCCAGCTGCTCGTCGTTCATGGCCTCCAGCGCCGCGACCCTGGCGGCCGTCACCTCTTCGAACTCGGCGAGGACCCTGTCGCCGGGCAGCTGGCGCCGGGCGTCGACCCACGCCTCGTTCATCTCGCCGATGGGGTTGTGTACGTGCGCCAGGGCGGCCGGAGCAGGGTCGGGCGACGGACGCCCGAGGAGCATCGACTCGGTGCCGATGACGTGGGCCAGCTGGTCGCGCACCGTCCAACCGGGGCAGTCGGTCATCGTGTCCCACTGTCTCGGGCTCAGGTCCTCGCAGGCTGCGGCCGTCGATCGCCACACGGCGGCGAGCTGGTCGATGAACGCTCTGTCGGGCATGCGGCGATTCTCGCCCCGTTCGCGTCCCGATGACAACGCGTGCCGATGAGAAGAGCCGCTCAGCGACGAGGAAGCCCCAGGATGGGGGACGAACTACTCCTCTCGTGAGGATCCTTGCGGCAGCGGTCGTGGTCGCCGGTTCGCTCTCGTCCGTGGCGCTGTCCGGCGTGGCCGGCGCCGCAGGCACCGACGCCTCGTTCCAGCCCCGGCCGTGGACACCTCAGACGGAGGTGCAGAACTTCTCCAAGGTCGAGGAGCGCCAGACGATCTACGACACGCCCGGCTACCAGGCCCTGCTGCGCACGATAAGCACCCAGAACGAGACGGCGGCCAACCTCGAGCAGGTCAACGACCCAGGGCGCCTCTTCCAGGCCGACGTCTGCGCACGGGGCGACGACGGCTGCGCCGGCGACGCCCGCCTGTACACCTGGCAGACCGGCGGCTATGGGATCGTGCAGCCCGTCTACTTCACGGCTCGGGACGGGGCGACGATCTCCGGGCATGTGTGGGCCACCCGCGCCGGCCCCGCCCATCGCCCCGGCATCGTGATCACCGACGGCTCCGTGCAGGCCGACGAGCAGCTCTACTGGTACGCGGCCGAGGCCCTGGCCAAGGCCGGCTACGTGGTGCTCACCTGGGACGAGCAGGGACAGGGTCAGAGCGACACCCTCGGAGAGGCGCCCGACCAGCGCGAGGGCGTGCCCGCCCAGAGCGACGGCCGGCCCTTCTTCGACGGCACCGAGGACGCCGTCAACTTCTTCCTCTCGACGCCGACGAGGCCCTACCTGCCCGTGGCGAGCTGCTCGACCGGCACCAGCCACGGCGCCAAGCAGGCGGCGCGGGTCGAACAGGGCCTCGACAACGCCTACAATCCGTTCTCGGCCATCCTCGACCCGAACCGGCTCGGTCTCGCCGGGCACTCCTACGGGGCCGCCGGCGTCTCCTACATCGGGCAGTGGGACCCGCGGGTGAAGGCGATCGTGGCGTGGGACAACCTCAGCGCTCCCGATCCCAACGCCAGCTTCGGACCGAGCTCCGGCCCCGTCGAGCAGCCGTGCCCGTCGAACCCGGCGGCGCGCTCGGTGCCCCCGATCACCAAGCCGGCGCTGGGTCTCTCGGCCGACTACGGCCTGCCACCGACCCCGAACACCTCGCAGCCGAAGCCCACGGCCAAGACGACGGAGTCCTTCGCCTACACGAAGGCGGGCGCCGACACGGGAGAGCTGATCATCCGGGGTGGGAGCCACCTGGACTTCAGCTTCATCCCCAACGTCGCCTTCGGGGCATCGCTGCGCGGCGCCGACCTGATCGACTGGTACACCACGGCCTGGTTCGACAAGTACGTGAAGGGGGACCCGACAGCCGACCGGCGTCTGCTCACGACCCGCTGGCAACATGACGCCGCCGAGGCGAGGATCGACCCCAACAAGGACCCCAACATGTTCTCGTTCTTCTACCAGTCGCGCCTCAGCATCCACCGCGCCGGAGGAGGCACCTTCGACTGCGAGGACCTGCGGGCCGGCTGCCCAGGGCTGGTCGCGCAGGACGGGCGGCCCGGCGACTACGCCTACCTGACGCTGGCGACCTCGCCCGACTCGGGTCCGGTGCCCGCCGACGCACCGAAGGGAACCGGCCTGTATCCGAAGACGGCGCAGCTGCCGTCGCCGATCGGCTAGCGCGCGCTCACTGCGTCGATCGGGCTGAGGGCCGCGGGATGCGCGCCGCGCGCGACGAGGTCGCACACAGCACCTCGTGGGGAATGGTGTCGCCGGCGGCGGCGATCTCGTCGGCACCGAGATGGTTGCCGTCGAGGTCGCCGAGCAGGGCGGCCACGTCGCCCTTGGCCACCGGGTCGCAGTCGGTCACGTCGACCATGACCTGGTCCATCGTGACCCGGCCGATGATGCGACTGCGCCTGCCACCGACCAGCGCGGTGTCGGTCCCCGCCCGCCACCGGTGGATGCCGTCGGCGTAGCCGACTGGAAGTGTGGCCACGCGCGTCGTCCTCGGCGCGGTCCAGGTCCGGCCGTAGCTGACCGTGTCTCCCTTGCTGATCTCCTTCACCTGGGTCACCTCGGCGAGCATGGTCATCGCCGTCCGGAAGGCGACCGCGTCCCCCGCCTCGACCGGCGGGTACCCGTAGAGGGCGATGCCGAGGCGGACTAGGTCGTGATGGGTCTCGGGGAGGCGGAGGATGGCGCCGCTGTTGGCGGCGTGGACGAGCGCATCGGGGGCCAGCTGGCGCAGCGGCTCGGCCCGCTCGAGGAACGAGGCGTGCTGGCGCCGGGTGACCTCGAGGTCGGGGGCCTCGGAGTCGGCGAAGTGGGTGAAGACGCCGGTGATCTCGACGTTGTCGCGAGCGTCCTGGAGGGCGCGCCGCAGCGGCTCGAGGTCGGCCACCTGGGCGCCCAGGCGGTTCATCCCGCTGTCGATCTTGACGTGGACCCGTGCCCGTCGCCCCGCATGAGCGGCGGCGCGGGCCAGCGACTCGACGGACTCAGCGTCGAAGACGGTGAGCTCGACGCCGGCGTCGAGCATCGCCGGGTAGAAGCGATCGGGGGTGGCGCCCACGACGAGCACCGGGACGCCGAAGGGCACCGCCTGCAGGGCCTCGGCCGGTGACGAGACGCCCAGCCACGTCGCCCCTCCCTCGAGCGCTGCCGCCGTGGCCAGCTCGAATCCGTGGCCGTAGCCGTTGGCCTTGACCATGGCCATGAGGGCGACGCCCGGACCGAGCGTCGCCTTGACGGCGGCGGCGTTGTCGGAGATCGCCGCCGTGTCGACGTCCAGCCACTTCTGCGGGCTGTACATGTCGCTGCTAGGCGCTGGCGGCAACCGGCGACTCGTCCGCATGCTCGGCTATCCGCCGTATGAAGCCGAAGGGGGTCTGCTCGGCCGATTGGCCCAGTGGGTTGTCGGCGACCAGGCCGAGGACCGTGTCGACGCTGGATCCCTCGGTGACGGCGAAGACCTCCGCCGTCAGGTCGTTGGCGTCGATGACGGCGACATCGATACGGGCGCCGTACCGCTCCTCGAGGGCAGCGGCGATGCGCCGCACCTCACCCTCGGGGTCCACGGGGGCCGCCATCGCCCAGTGATCGAATGGTGGCAGGTTTGCCGCCGACGGTCCGTCGATGGCATTGACCCGTGACCCCGCGACCCGGTAGAAGTCGCCGCGGCGCCCGAAGGGCCGCGTGACCCCGGCCGCCGCCGCCGCCAGCAGGATCCGCCCCAGACCGACCTCCTCGATGGCCAGCTGCATCGTCGTGGGATGCCCCAGTCCGATGCCGATGGCGGTGCGGGTGACGAACCGGGAAAGCACCTTGGCCGCCGTGGTGCAGTGGATCTCGTCCACCGGGCGGCCCCGGCCCTGGCTGATCGAGAGCGCCTTCTCGCTGATCACGACGAGGTCGCCGTCACGCGGCGCGCAGCCCTGCTCTCGCAAGCCGTCCAGGCATCCAGCGAGGACGTCGGTGAGGTCGTCCCCGCGGCCGATCACCGGGGAGCGCAGCGGGATGCGGGCGAACGTCTGGCCGTCTCGCGTCATGAACAGGTGCCGTCTGGCATTGGGAGCGGACGCTGCCAGTGCCTTCGCATCGGCCGGATCGAGCGCGGCCCGAACCTGGGCGTCACCGCGGATGGCGAACCCGGCGGCATAGCTGTCGTCGTTCAGGCTCGTCGCCCGGTCGTCGATGAAGATCCGCATCCAGACCTCGGCGTTGATCGCCCGCCAGAAGAACATGCTCTCCTCGCGTTCGCCGACGCAGGCCTGACGAAACGCCTCGGCCACGTCGGGACCGTTCCACCACGGGCGCCTGGAGAAGCTCGGCGACCGCATCAGGCTCTGCAGGGCGGCGCGCTGTCGACGGAACCACCGGAACTCCGGGGTGGTGAACCCGATCTTCTTGCGGCGCCGGCGAACCTTGTCCGGCAGCACGTCGCTCAGTGCCTTGCGCAGCACGGCGCGGTTCCAGCCGTCGTCGATGATCGCCTCCGTCGGGAGGCTGAGGATGTGCTCGACGAGCTCCTGATCGAGGAACGGCAGGCGCGCCTCCAGGGAGAAGGCCATCGAGATGCGGTCCTCATAGCGCAGCAGGGGCGGCAGGCTGTAGGTCACGAAGTCCTGGAGCAGGCGCAGCTTGAGGTCGTTCGTGGCGCGATCGTCCCGGGGGGGCTGGTGCTGCCCCATGAAGCTCGGCTGCAGCAAGCCGGCGACGTCGATCCGGTGCCGGCGGTCACGCAGGCGGCGCCGGATCAGGGGCACGACCAGGTCTCGCGTGCGCCACGCCTCGTGGACGAACTTGCCCCAGCGACGCTTGTGGGCGAGCTCGCGCAGAAAGACGTACGGGTAGTGCGAGTAGCCGGCGAGCAGCTCGTCCCCCGCCTGGCCGTCGAGCACGACGGTGACGTCCTGGCGGGCGCGACGGATGACCATCCACATGGCGAACGGGGCACTGCTCACCATGGGCTCCTCGACGTGCCAGACCCAGGCCTCGAGCTCCCGGATGAAGTCGGAGGCTGTCGGCTGCACCTGGGCGTTGTCGGCACCGGTGCGCTTGACGACCTCCTCGATGTAGTCCGACTCGTCGATGGGATCGCCGGGGAACACAGCCGAGAACGTCTTCAGCCGGTCGCCCATCGAGGTGGCGTCGGGCACCTTCTCCTTGAGGAGCTTCGACATCACCCCGCAGATGGAGGATGAGTCGAGACCTCCGCTGAGACAGATGCCCAGTGGCACGTCGGCGACGAGCCGGCGCTCCACGGCGCGCTCGAAGACCGCTCGGAAGTCCTCCGGGTCGGCCGAGCCCGACTCGCTCAGCTGCGGCGTCCAGTAGGTGCTCTCGGTGACGCCCGAGTCGTCGATGACGGCGAACGCAGCCGCCGGGACCTGGCGGACACCCTCGAAGAACGTCGAGGTCGTGTGGTCGAACAGCCCGTAGGCCAGATAGTCGAACATGGCCTGCTCGTTGACGGCCCGCTCGAAGCTCGGGTCCTGGAGGATGGCCTTGACCTCCGACGCGAACAGCACCCGCTGCCCGTTCCGGGCGTAGAAGAGGGGCTTGATCCCGAAGTGGTCGCGGGCGAGCACGAGCCGGGGACGATCGTTGCGCCGGTCCAGCAGGGCCAGCGCCCACATGCCGTTGAAGCGGGCGAAGCAGTCGGTGCCCCACTCCTCGTAGGCGTGGAGCACCACCTCGGTGTCGCAGTTGGTGTGGAAGGTGTGGCCCAGCGGCTCCAGCTCGGCCCGGAGCTCCCGAAAGTTGTAGACCTCGCCGTTGTAGACGATGTGCACCAGCCCGTCATCGGTCGCCATGGGCTGATGCCCGTGCTCGATGTCGATGATGCTGAGGCGGCGAAACCCGAGGCTGG
The DNA here is from genome assembly GCA_036270875.1 of Acidimicrobiales bacterium. Taxonomy (NCBI): domain Bacteria; kingdom Bacillati; phylum Actinomycetota; class Acidimicrobiia; order Acidimicrobiales; species Acidimicrobiales bacterium. The sequence continues at coordinate 1,009 of DATBBR010000009.1, read as the reverse complement.
CCTCGTCGGCTTCGAAGTACCCCTCGTCGTCAGGCCCGCGGTGGCGCTGGGCGTCGGTCATCGCCTGCAGCAACCCGCGGTCGAGAGGACCCCAAAAGCCGCTGATCCCGCACATGCTCGGGAGCCTACCCTCCGAGGACCTAGTGCCCGGAGCCGTACGGTCGCGTGATGATCTCCAGGAGGTGGCCGTCGGGGTCGCGGAAGTACACCCCGCGGCCCCCATCGTTGCGGTTGACCTCACCCTCCCGATTGAGACCCGGATCCGCCCAGTAGTCGAGTCCGCGCTCGGAGATCCGCCCGAAGATCTGGTCGAAATCACCCTCGCCGATGAGGAACGCGTAGTGCTGCGAGGCAATCTCGCCGTCGACGTCGTGAAAGTCCAGCGACACCCCGTTGCTGGCCTCGACGACGAGGAAGGGCCCGAAGGCGGTCGCCGGCTCTAGCCCGAGGATCTCGGTGAGGAACGTCGCCGACCGCTCCTTGTCCCTGCACCACACGATGGTGTGGTTGAGCTGCACGCTCACCGCGCCACGCTATCCCCTCCCGGTGCCCCTGCGCCGCCGCCTCTACCGGCTCACGGCGGCTCCCTCCCGCCGCCGCTCCCGCCCTCGCCGGCGTTCCCGTCGCCGCTCCCGTTGCCGTTGCCGCCGCCCAGCAGGCCCGCCTGGCGGTCCTGCTCGGTCTTGCGCTGGTGGCACTCGTAGCAACGGCCGGCCATGTTGTCGCGACTGGTGCGGCCCCCGTTGGCGACCGGATCGACGTGGTCGCGCTCGATGCCGTGGCGCTTGCCGCAGTCCACACAGCCCAGGCCGTCGAAGCCGGGAGGATCGCCGAGCTCGAGGGCCGTGCGCAGCTCGGCGGGGATGTAGCGCCCGATGTGTCTGACGGTCTCGATGCGCACCCCGTCGTGGATCACCCCCTTCACGAAGGCCTCCTCGGCTCGCTGGCGGGCCACCGACACGGGGACCGGGCCCCCGCCCACGAGGTGACAGGTCCCCTCCCCGCCGTC
>DATBBR010000008.1 GCA_036270875.1 Acidimicrobiales bacterium | reverse complement strand
GGGCGGGCCATCTTCACCGATATGACGGTCGAGGAGAACCTCGAGATGCAAGGCCTTCCGCTCCGCCGGCAGCGAGCGGTCTATATGGAGCGAAGAGAACGAGCTCTCACCACGTTCCCCGCGCTGGCGCGGTCGCTCAAGCGGCAGGCCGGACGCCTGTCGGGTGGCGAGCAACAGCAGCTGGCGGTGGCCAAGGCGCTGCTGCTCGAACCGCAGCTCCTGTGCGTCGACGAGCTCTCGCTCGGGCTGGCTCCGGTGGTCGTCGGGGAGTTGCTCGAGATCGTGCACCAGCTCAACCAGAACGGCATCACAACCGTCCTGGTGGAACAGAGCCTCAACATCGCCTGCAGGCTCTGTGAGCGGGCGATCTTCATCGAAAAGGGCGAGGTGCGCTTCGAAGGCCCCACGGCGGAACTCTTGGAGCGCAACGACATAGCGAGGGCGGTCTTCTTCGGAGACGGTGACCCATGAGGCGCCGCGGCGCGACCCTGTTGTTCGCCACCACATTGTCGGCGTACGCCGCAGTGGCAGGGTGGGGGATGCATCCGGCGGGGGCGGCGGCACCCGACCAGCAGGGATGGTGGACGGCCCTCAACCCGGGCAGCCTCCCCCAGCTGGGACAATCCGTTCCGGCGCCGACCCAACCCGGCGTCCCCGCCAAGGGACTGCTCATCGAAGGGCCGGGGGGCCCAGCCGCGGGAGGGACCGCCTCCAGGGCTCCGGCCGGGGGGAAGTCGAGCGCTCCCCTCGCCTACGCCGGGCTCGTCTATGACCTCCCCACCGGGGCGACGGCGACCACCCTCACGCTCACAGTGGCGGCGAACTCTGCCTCGACGCCGACGGCAAAGCTCGAGCTGTGCCCTTTGGTCAAGCCGGACCTGAACCCCGAGCAGGGAGGTCCCAGCGCGGACGCACCTCCCTACGACTGCACCCACAACGTCAGTGCCGGGCCGAATTCGGTGGGAAAGACCTACCAGTTCCAAGTGTCGAACCTCGTCACGAACGGATCCCTGGGCGTGGCCATCCTTCCGAGCAGCCCGACGGATCGGGTGGTCCTCGACCAACCAGACGACCAGTCGCTGGCCGAGCAGGCAGCGGCCGCCGGCTCAGGGGCCCAGGCGCCGAGTTCCTCGTCGGGGACAACGCCGGACTCGCCCGCGGGGACGTCGATCCCCGAGGCCCTGCCGACGGTCGGGATCTCGCCCGACCTTGGCCCGCCGGCTCCAACGGTCGGGAGCCCGACGGCGCCGGCGGCCTCGGCCCCGGGCACGACGCCAGCCCGGTCCGCCGGCGCCATCCCGGTGCTCGGATCGCTCGCCGGCGACAACGCGTCGCCGCTGACCGTGGCGCTCGTCATGGCGGGCTTGTTGGGTGGCGCCACCTTATGGTTCGTGGCGGGCAGGAGGCGGTCTGCCGAAGATGAGGTCGCTGAGGTCGCGATCACCCACTGACGGCACCTGACGCTGGTCGAAGGGAGCGAACCCGCTGGTCACGGGGGTGTGCGGGTCTTCCCGCAACCTCTAACATCATGATCCGCAGCATGCACGGGAGG